>CANRHE010000005.1 GCA_947630335.1 uncultured Sphingobacterium sp. | reverse complement strand
AATTTTTTCATATATTTTCTCAAGGAGACGAGGTACAGCGGTCATGATGTGAGGCTTCACTTCTCCAATATTACTACCAATCTTTTCTAGAGACTCTGCAATATGGATGGTAATACCAATATACATGTAAGTGTATAATACCATTCGTTCATAAGCATGACAAGGCGGTAGAAATGTCAAACTACGATCATAGGCTTTACATGGTGTAATGTCACGCGCAGACATGGCATTGTATATGATATTACTATGAGATAGCATTACACCCTTAGGTTTACCTGTTGTCCCTGAGGTATAGATTAATGTAGCTAAGTCTTCTGGATTTACTTCATCCATTCGCTCTTGTAACATCGTGTCTGATACGGACTGACCTATTTCTTTCAAATCTGACCAGTGGCGTGTTTCAGGAACGACATCCATACAATATACATACTTTAAGGTATAAATAGAATCATTAAGATTCACTATACGCTTATATAGATTTTTATTACTAACGACACATAACTTAATTTCTGCATCATTGAATATGTATTGATAGTCAGCGTCTGTAATGTTTGGGTATATTGCTACTACTACAGCACCAACTTGTTGGATTGCAAAATCCATTATATGCCAAGCAATACTGCTATCGGCAATTAATCCGACCTTTTCATTTTTTTTAACCCCGATAGCGATAAGCCCCTTTGCAATGGAGTCAACTTTTTTCAAAAAATCTTTAGTCTCTATATTTTTCCATTCACCATCAATCTTGTGTGAAAACATAGATAGGTTGGGGTACAAGTCTACTTGTCTTCTAGCAAGATCAAATAATCTTAGGTGTTGTTTGTTTTCCATATGTTTAATCCAATCGTACCTTCTGCCTATATTTTAATTTAAAATATTATTTTAAGTATAACATTTACTTCTTTAATAAGTTTATAAATATTATTTAATAAGCATCCTTATACAAATTTCAGGTAAAGGAGGAGTGCTTTATTAATTAAGCATAATGTCTATATTTTGTAGGATCTGATATAAGCTTCTGTATGTTTATCTAGTAAATCTTGTAGTTGTTGAGTAATTGAGCCATCTTTTAATTCAAATTCTTTTAACCCTACAATACTGGTTACTGGTGTTATGTTTTTAGTTGTACTCGTGATAAATGCTTCGCGGGCATTTTTAAGATCTTCTATACTAACAGGACGATCCTCTATTCTAATTATATCCTTAGACATTTCCAAAATATGTTTTTTCGTAATACCAAATAACACATCAGTATTAGGAGTAATCACCGTGTCGTCTGGCATTACTAAGAAGATATTCGCTCTTGGACATTCGGATAGCAAGTTATTTTGAAAATACAAAACATCATCTGCCCCAAACTCTCTTGCAACTTTTAATGCCTTTATACCCATTACATAATCTATTGACTTTACTGTGCCAAAAGCCCTATGGAAGTCGAATAAATACAATTTCATACCACTTTTTTCTCGTATGGTATCTCTAATAAAGAATTGTTGGGTAATTATTAAGTTGGGATCTGCTATTGTATAGCCATCTTGACTATATCCTCCTGTTAAGAGGATTTTAATGCCAGAATGTGGAATATTATTTTTTTCAATTAATAATAATATTTGATTCTTTATCTCTTCTCTGCTGAATCGAATAGGAAGATCCATCAATTTTGCAGAATTAAAAAAGCGATCTAAATTATCTTCCCAAAAAATTGGAATATTATTTATTGTTTTAAAATAATCAAATATGGCATAACCCCGTACAATTGACAAATCATCAATTCCTAATTTAGCTTCGTTAATAGCCGTTAATGTTCCATTAATTATGGCGTACTGTGTTTCCATACAATAGGTTTTTATTATAGGTTTAGCTTTAAAGATAGTATTATTTTTAGTTGACTCAATATTATTTGCTACTATTTCTTCTTCTTCTTTTGTTTTCTAAATTCCCAAGGAGGTAATTGCTTTTTTTGTGACCAAATATTTTTTTCAGCTCGTCTTGCAGCATTTTCGGCATTAGCATATATTTTACTTTTATCAAATTGAGTATAATGCCAAGCTAGACCATTTCGTAAAAGAGCTAAGTTGACATTCGAATTGTTAGGACTCCATACGACAGCGACATGACGTTGATAAAAGTCTTTGTTTTTCACCTCTACACGTACAGTTTTATTTAATACTGCTTTGCTTAAGTAATTTTTAGCCGCATCATAATAATCTTGATTCTTTTCTGGACAATCAATACCATAGAGTCGTATTTTATATTTATTGTTTTTAGCATCTAGAAGAGTAAAAGTGTCACCATCTGCAACCTTTATAACTTTTCCGGTAATGATTTTCTGTGCTAATAATAAAGTACTAGTAAATAAGAATAATAGAAATAGTGTGATTTTTTTCATTTTGCAAACATAAGAAAGTGATAGGATTATTTGGAAACCATTTTTAAGTCTTTATTATAAATTATTGATGAGCATTGATTTAAAAAAAATAATTATTACTTTTTGTTTTTCAAGATAAATTATATCTTGCTAGATCATTAACCTACATGATTATGTTTGGAATTATAAATTATGAGTTTTACCTGTTAGCTACTATGTTATTTATCATGACTCCAGGAATGGATACATTATTTGTATTAAACTCATCTATTGGTGAAAGTCGAAAAGCAGGTATTTATGCAGCTCTGGGTGTTAATGCTGGAATATTAGTACATACTTTCTTTGCTGCATTTGGCCTCACTGTTTTATTAGCAAAATCAGCTATGGCATTTATGATTATAAAGTATTTGGGAGCAGCCTATTTAATTTTTATAGGTATAAAAGCATTAGTTCAAAAGCATCAAAAAATTGAAATACAAGGCTATGAAATGAATGAATTACAAAGTTTTAATAGAGGATTGATAACGAATGTATTGAATCCCAAAGTAGCTTTGTTTTTTTTATCCTTTTTCCCTCAGTTTGTCAATCACAATACTATTGGCTCTGCCCTTCCTTTTTTGATACTGGGTTTTACCTATGTTACTTTAGGGATTATGTGGTATATTTCACTAGTTCTTTTTGTTAGTATGTTCTCTCAAAAACTTAAGAATCAGCCCACATTTCAAAAATATATGAATAGAATATCTGGTTTTGTATTTGTTCTAATGGGAGTAAAAGTAGCCCTAACAAAAAATTAGCTCCTAGTATAGAATCTGAACTCATATTTTTACTAATTAAAATACCAATACACTTTTTATTAGCGTATCATAAATTATAAAGGGTGGATAATTTCAATTATCCACCCTTTATAATTTTCTAATATTATGGTTAACCCAAATTAGAAAGACTATCTATAAGAATCGAAATTTTCGTTTCAGCATCTGCTTTCTTATTCCTTTCATTTTCAATTATTTCTGGTTTTGCATTTTGTACAAAACGTTCATTAGATAATTTTTTGTCAACAGAGATAAGAAATCCTTTTAAATACTCGATTTCTTTAGTAATACGTTCTTTTTCAGCTTCTATATCTATATTTTCAGCAGCTAATTGTACATAGCATTCCGATTTACCTGCTAGAAAACTTAACGCACCAGATACTTTTTCTGAAACAAAGGTAAGATCAGATATATTTCCCAGTTTAATGATACTTTCCTGATATTTAGCAAAATCAACCCCAGATGCATTGATTGCTAATGGTAATGCAACTTTTGGAGACATACCTTTGGAATTACGTATATTACGCACTTCAGATATCACCTGTTGAACTGCTGCGAACTCTTTAATAATTTGTTCGTCGTAGGAAGATACCTTAGGATATTCAGCTACTATAATACAGTCTTTAGCATCACGCGTTCCGAAAAGTTCATCGTGCCATAATTCTTCTGTTAAGAAAGGCATGAAGGGGTGTGCTAAAGTCAGTACCTTTAAAAATAATGCCTTAACCGTTTCTAGTGTTTCTTTTTCAATAGGACTTTGGTAAGCCGGTTTCACTAATTCTAAATACCATGCACAGAAGTCATCCCATATTAATTTGTATGTTGCCATTAGCGCATCAGATAACCGGTAGTGAGCAAAGTGATCTTCAATTTCTGCTACTGTTTGATTAAAGCGGTTTTCAAACCAAATAGCGGCATTTTTTTGTGATTCTGTTGCAGGAGAATCTATGGTATCCCATCCTTTAACTAATCGAAAAGCATTCCATATTTTATTAGCAAAATTACGACCTTGTTCACAATAGGAAACATCAAACATTAGATCATTTCCTGCAGGCGAAGACAATAGCATTCCGACACGTACACCATCGGTACCATATTGTTCCATTAGCTCTATTGGATCAGGTGAATTTCCTAATGATTTGGACATTTTACGTCCCAGTTTGTCACGCACTATACCTGTCAAATAAACATTGCGGAATGGAGGTAATTGCGTATAGTCGTGCCCCATGATAATCATACGTGCGACCCAAAAGAATAATATTTCAGGAGCAGTTACTAAGTCATTTGTAGGGTAATAATATTTGAACTCTTCATTTTCTGGATTACGTACTCCATCAAATACAGACATTGGCCACAAACCCGAAGAAAACCAAGTGTCTAATACATCCTCTTCTTGACGAAGGTTAGTATGTGATTTTCCTTTATTTTGGAATTCGATAGAGGCTTCTTCTTCCGTTTTTGCAACGACCCATTCATTTTTCTCATTGTACCAAGCAGGTATACGTTGTCCCCACCATAGTTGACGTGAGATACACCAGTCTTTGACGTTCTCCATCCAATGTTTGTATGAAGCAAAGAATTTTTCAGGAATTAATTTTATAGTCCCATCTTCAACGTATTCTAATGCAGGTTTAGAAAGATCTTCCATTTTACACCACCATTGCATAGATAGTTTTGGCTCTATGACAGCATCAGTACGTTCTGAGAAACCTACTTGTGACTTATAATCCTCAATTTTTTCAATTTGATTAACTTCCTCTAATAGTTTCGCAATTTTTTTACGAGCAATAAAACGATCTTCACCAACTAGTATTTGTGCTTTTTCATTTAATGTACCATCATCATTCAATAGGTCAATAATTTCCAAATTGTGTTTTTGACCCAACTCATAGTCATTTAAATCATGTGCAGGGGTAACTTTTAAGCAGCCTGTTCCAAATTCCATATCGACGTATTCGTCCAGAATAATAGGAATTTCACGTTTTACTAAAGGAACTATTACAGTTTTTCCTTTTAAATGAGTGAAACGCTCATCATTAGGGTTTATACATACGGCCGCATCTGCCATTATAGTTTCGGGACGAGTAGTTGCTATAATGATATATTCGTCACTATCTTTAATTTTGTAACGTATGTAATATAGTTTTTGATTGACTTCTTTTCTAATAACTTCCTCATCTGAAAGTGCCGTTTTACCTTGAGGATCCCAGTTAACCATACGCACACCACGATAGATATATCCATCTTTATAAAATTTGATGAATGTATCTATAACAGATTCTGATAAATCAGGATCCATTGTGAATTTTGTTCGTTCCCAATCACATGAGGCACCTAATTTTTCTAGTTGCTTCAATATGATGCCCCCATATTTTTCTTTCCATTCCCAAGCATGCTTCAAGAAATCTTCTCGTGATAAAGATTTTTTATCAATACCCTGTTCTTTAAGCATGTTTACGACTTTAGCTTCAGTAGCAATAGAGGCATGGTCAGTACCCGGTACCCAACATGCATTTTTACCTTGCATACGCGCTCGACGTATCAATACATCTTGAATAGTATTATTTAACATATGTCCCATATGCAATACACCAGTCACATTGGGCGGTGGCATTACTATTGTATATGGTTCGCGATTATCTGGTACGGATCGAAAAAAATTATTTTCCATCCAATAGGTGTACCATTTATCTTCTGCTTCTTTAGGATTGTACGTTTTTGCTATGCTCATTGTATATAAAGTTCAAAAAATAGAAATTCAAAAATACGCAAAAAATGCGATTTGACGCTTATTAAGTCACCCTATTTTATGAGACATAATACTTTTATAAGAGTATTAATGTATTTCTAATTTTGACAACAACATTATTGCTGTTTTATTTTGTAATTTTGCGGCGCAATTATTGTAGAGATAAAAAAATTACTAATGAAAAAATCCGTTTTAAAATCGAATCTAGTATTTTTTACGGTATACATTTTATATTGGCTTGTATTGTTTTGGTTTGATCGAACAGTCTTCCTTATAAAAAACTGGGATAGATATGAACGTTTAAATGATGTTTTTCGCGCATACTTATATGGTTTGCGACTTGATTTATCTCTTGCTAGTTATTTGCTAGTCATTCCTTTTCTGTTCTATGTTATACAGAATATATTTATAAAACGTAGTGTTTCGCCTTGGTTATTAAGGTTATATACTTTTTTTCCTACGCTTATTTTTGCATTGATAACCATAGTTAACTTGCCATTATACGAAGCTTGGGGCGAAAAAATTAGTAAACGTGCAATCTTATTAGGTGCAGGAACTGTAGGTGGAGTATCTAGTTCGGTTGATATTGGAATGTTGTTAAGTGCAGCTTTAGTAGTTGTACTGTATTTTACGATAGCTCATTTTTATTATCATTGGTTTGTTGTTAAGGTCGCAACTTATAGAAGGATAGATATTAAAACCATTTTCTTTTTTATTCTAATGGGTTCATTTATTCTATTCTCATTTATACGTGGAGGGTATGGTCGAGCAACCTTAAATCCAAGTGCTGTGTACTTTTCGGACAATAACTCTTCAAATCATTTAGCTGTAAATACGTATTGGGCATTTTTGAAGGATATGACCAAGAATTCAAAAGAAAATCCATACCGGTATATGGACCCTATTGAAGCTTCAAAATTAACAAATGAAGTTTTACCTAGCCAGCAAGATTCTATTTTATCTATTCTAAAAGTTAGTAAACCCAATGTTGTCATTGTTCTTTTAGAAGGGATGGTAGCCCAAGTATACGAAGATCTTGGAGGCGAGAAAGGAATAACGGACAATATGAGAAGAATAATGGGCGAGGGGATTAACTTTACACAAGCTTATTCGGCGGCTGATCGTTCGGATAAAGGAATGATAGGTGTAATGAGTGGTTTTCCTTCTCAAGGAACTGAAAGTATTATTCAGTATATTCCCAAGCATGAAAAATTAGCATCCATTAGCAATATTTACGATTCATTAGGATATAGTACTTCCTTTTATCATGGCGGTCAATCCGAGTTTTATAACTTTAAGAGCTTTATGTATGCACATGGTGTTCATCGTGTAATAGATACTTATAATTTTGGTTTGGATGTTAAAAGGAATAGTTGGGGAGTTTATGATCATGTAATAGCCCAGCGTATGCTATCCGACCTTAAGGATGAAAAAGAACCTTTTTTCAGTGTCTTCTATACCTTAGTTAATCATGAGCCTTATAATTTGCACGGTGATTATCATTTTGGAAACAAAACAAAGGCTAATGCGTACCGTAGTACGGCATATTATACGGACACTATGTTCAATAGTTTTGTCGAGCAAGCTAAAAAACAACCTTGGTATAATAATACTGTATTTGTAGTCGTTTCTGACCATGGAAATATATACCCTTTAGAAAAGCATGGCTTAGAGGATCCTAATAGATATCACATACCTTTATTTATTTTTGGTGGTGCATTGAAAGAAGAGTATAAAGGTAAAGTTATTAATGATGTTGTTAGTCAATTAGACATAGCTAGCACACTTTGGAATTTTGTTTCAAAGGAAAAATCCCCATTTAAGTATTCAACGGATCTCTTTGCTAAGAATAGAAAAAATATTGCTTTCTTCAACTCTAACAATACATTTGGTATAGTGACTAATCATCAGGCGTTATCTTATGATAGGCAAGGTTTAAAGGTAGCCTATATTAAGAATAAAGAGATGAGTACTGATTCTATAGAGAACTTGATGAACTTATCAAAGGCTTATTATCAAACAGTTTTTACAGATTTTTTAGCATACTAAAATGAAAAAAATAGTCCTTAAAGGGTATTTTAATACTTTTCTGTTATTAGTACTGTCTTTTTGTATATTACTTTTTTTGTACAGTATTCAAAGAATAGGTTTTTATGTTTACAATAATAATTTGTTTCCTCAAGTGGATGCTTCATCCTTATCGTACATGCTTTGGGGAGGTGTAAAATTTGATGTTGTTGCCATTTTATATTTTAATATTCTTTTTATCCTTCTAGAATCTTTACCTATTCCATTCAAGTATAATCTGATATATCAAAAAGTTTGTAAGTGGTTGTTTGTAGTAACGAATAGTATAGCCATAGCTTTAAATTTGGCAGATTATGCATACTATCCTTTTACTTTAAAACGTACTACAGGAACGGTGGTCTCTCAATTCTCAAATGAGAGTAATATCTTCATGTTACTTTTTGATTTTTTAATAGACTATTGGTATTTATTAATACTGTTCATGGTATTAGTATACGGTTTGATAAAGGTTTATGATATTTTACAGTTAGTAAAACCCAAAATATTAAATTGGCAATTCTATCTTGTCCAATGCTTTTCTTTCCTATTTATTATCTTTCTATTTATAGGTGGCGTGAGGGGAGGATGGGCACATAGTACAAGGCCAATAACGTTGAGTAATGCTGGTGATTATGTAAAGAATCCTGATGAAATGAGTATTGTCCTCAATACACCCTTTAGTATATTGAAAACCCTAAAGGCAGTATCATTACAGGAAATGAATTTTTTTTCGAATGAAGAGTTAGATCAGCTCTATGCTGTTAAGCATATGCCTAAAGACACCGCGTCATTTAAAAAATTAAATGTGGTTTTTTTGATATTAGAAAGTTTTGGACGTGAAAATATTGGAGCTTTAAATCAAGATATTGATAATGGTAATTATAAAGGATATACACCTTTTTTAGATTCATTAATAAGCGAATCATTTGCGTTTAAGAATGCATACGCGAATGGTAGGAAGTCAATTGATGCATTACCTTCTGTGATTACAGGGATCCCATCTGTTGGTGAGCCCTTTGTACTTTCCATATATTCTGGAAACAAAACTACTAGTATAGCAAAATTATTAGGGGACGAAGGTTATTCAACAGCTTTTTTTCATGGTGCGCCAAATGGTAGTATGGGTTTTTCTGCTTATATGAAATTAGCTGGAGTTCAAAATTATTACGGAAAGACTGAATATAATAATGATCAAGATTTTGACGGTATTTGGGGGATATGGGATGAGCCCTTTATGCAATATATGGCAAATACATTAGATACCTTAAAACAACCTTTTTTTGCAAGTTTTTTCTCTCTTTCTTCTCATCATCCATTTAAAGTACCAGAGAAATATAAAGGTGTATTTCCGAAGGGAAAAATTCCTTTGCATGAACCAACTGGTTATTCCGATCATGCATTGAAGGAATTTTTTGCTACAGCATCTAAGATGGATTGGTATGATAATACGTTGTTCGTATTGTGCGCGGATCATGCTAGTCAAAGTTATTTACCCGAATATCAAACATCAGCAAATACCTTTGCTATTCCTATTATCTTTTATTACCCTGGGGGTGAACTGAAAGGAATGTCTAATAAGTTAATTCAGCAAATGGATATTATGCCCACAGTCTTAAATTATTTGAATTTTCCAAAACCATATTTCGCTTTTGGTTTTGATGCTTTTGATTCCAAAAACTCGAATTTTGTAATTAATAATATAGGGAGTTCTTTTAACATTTATTATGACAATTATTTTTTAAGTCATGACGGAGAAAAAGCTTTGTCTCTATATGACTTGAAAAATGATCGCTTTCAGAAAAATGATTTGAAAGATAGTAAATTGACCATTATGGACACAATGGAGACGCAACTAAAAGCGTTTATTCAACGATATAATCACAGTATGATACACAATGAATTGACTATACAGGAGTAGTCAATATTTATCTTTATACAAAAATAGGGGCTACTAGTAACCCCTATTTTTGTATAAAGATAAATAACAATTATTACGCAACATCTCTTAAGTCTACAGGAACTACGCGTGATATTCCTTGTTCGACCATAGTAACACCATAAATTATATCTGTACTTGCTATAGTACGTTTATTATGTGACACAATAATGAATTGTGAAGCATTTGAAAAATCTTTGATAATCTTATTGAACTTATCAATGTTGGTGTCATCAAGAGGTGCGTCCACTTCGTCAAAAATACAAAATGGTGCTGGTTTCAATAGGTATAAAGAGAATAGTAGGGCAGTAGATGTTAATGTTTTCTCTCCGCCTGATAATTGATTGATGGATAAAGGACGTTTACCTTTAGGTTGGGCAATGATGTCGATGTCAGAATCTAATGGGTTTTTAGGATCACTCAATACTATATCACAACTATCTTCTTCGTTGAAAAGAGAGCGGAATACTTTGATGAAATTTTCACGTACTGTAGTAAAAGCATGCATGAATTTTTCATTTGCGGAACCATCAATTTCATCAATAGTCGACATCAAAGTAGCCTTAGCATTTAATAAATCATTTTTTTCATTATTAATGAAATCATAACGAGCTGTAATTTCGTCGTAAGCTTCTTTGGCCATAGGGTTGATTGAGCCGTACTCATCTAATTGTTTTTTAAGGCGTGTACATAGGGAGCCCAACTCTTCCTGTGACTCGATTATATCAGGCATTTCTTCCTCGAGAAGTTCTTTCATATCAATATTGAACTCTACGGACAATCTTTCTTTTAAGGAATTTAATTCTATTTGAAGTGTTGTTTTCTTATCCTTGATTTCTGTAATTAAAAAGTCATATTGATCTTTTGCTTTACGTAAATTAACAACTTCTTCTTCTAGGTCATTTAGTCGCTTACGGAATGAATAGAACTCTTCTTCCATCTCAATTAAAGCCTTTTCTAAGTTTTCTTTTTCTTCGTAAAGACCTTTTAAATCTTCGTCATTGCTATCAGTAAAGGCCAAGGCATCTTTCATATCGTCCTTAATCTGCTCTTGTTCTGCAGCATTTTTATTCAAGCGATCCTCTAAAGCCTCTTTTTGACTTTCTCGATATTCTAAATCTTTTTGAATTCCAGAAACTTTATTCTGTTGTTGATGAAGACGAATATTCTCTTGATTGTAAGCTGTTGATTTTTCACTCACAATATCGTTTAACTCTTGAAAAGAAGCTTGCAGATCTGCTAGTTGTTTTTGGCCCTGCTCAATCTCTACTCGTAAGATTTTGAGTTCAGGTTCCGCTTTAGTTAATTCTTCTGCAATCTGTTGCAAACGATTCTCGATATCTTGTTTGCGGTTTTGAGAATTGGAAATGAAAGCTTGATATTGCTCTTGCTTTGTCTTTACAGAAGTCCACTCGTTTTGTAGACGCGCTAATTGAATTCTTAATTCGTCAATTAAATCCTTTTGTGACTGTGATTTTAAGTTAGTAATTAAGCTAATTTGTCTAGCTTCTTCATCTTGTAGCGTAGCAATATGGGCATTTAGAGCTTTAATATCTTTCGCTAAGTTCTCCAAGTTTTTGGCTCTACCAATACGCTTGCCTTCAAATAAACCTACCGAACCACCACTGATTCCTAATTTATGCTTACTAAAACGACCTTCTTGTTGTAGTAAGATAATGTCTTCATGAGGAAGTGAAATATCGATTTGAGATGATGAATCAGATTTCAAAAGGTAGACATTTTGTAATAATTGAAGGCAAAGAGCTTCATATTTTTTATCTACTTTTATAACTTCTAATGCAGAGATCATGGAGTCAGGTACGAGTAAAGATTTTTTCTCACTTAAAGTCTCAACAGATTCTAAGACAAAGAAATTAGCTCTTCCTCTTGAAGAATCACTTAATAAGTTTATTGCTTGAATCGCATCTTTTTGTGTATCTACTACATAATGATTCATTACCGTTTCTAAATAATTTTCAATCGCAACACGGTAATCTTCATGACAATATAAAATATCAGAAAACAAAGGATATTGTTTCGGCCATCCTGCATTTTTTCGAAGAAATTTTATGGATTCCGGAAATCCTTCTAAGTTATCAACTAATGATTTGGTTAAATTATATTCATTTTGTTTTGCATCTACTAGACGCAATTCTTTGTTGAGGTCTACTTTTATTTCTTCTAAGTACGTTTCGGCTTGTTTGATTTGTGAATTTAACTCATTTTCTAATGTGATAGTTTCATCATATTGCGCTTGTTGTACCTCTAATTTCATTTGAATATCAGTCACAGCAATATTGAATTGTGTCAATTCCTCAGATTTAGCAGAAGCATCCTGTAGATTGCGTAAAGATTCTTGTTCTAATGATTCTTTCTGAATATTCAGAACAGCTATATCTTTTTCTTTCTTATATATTTTATTTTGAAGTTCGCTATTTTCCAAAGCAAAACTATCTAATTTACTTTTAGCAGCGTGTTGCTGTCTTCGTAATTCTTCTACTTCAATTCTCTGGTTTTGTATATCATTTTGAAAAACATCTAATTTAGCTTGTTCTTCATAAATTTGTTCATTAAGTATTTTTAAGGAAGAGTCTATATTATTTAATTGTTGTCTATCTAGATTAAGATCTGTAATAATTCTTGCTTCACGTTCTTGAAGATGATACAAACGTTCGTTTTTGATCTTTTTTTCAGATTCGTAAGTCCTTATTTTATTAACGAATTCGTTTGTCATCTTTTGCTGCGCAGAAAGACTTTTTTCTTTAATCAATATTTCTTCTCGACCCGTGCGAAGATCTTTTTCTTTGATATCAATTTGCTCTAATGTAGTGTTTAATACCTTTTGCAAATCTTTTTCCTTTTCAGTCAAATTTGTTAAATCTGAACTAAAGCTATCCAGTTTGTAATAGGCTAACCCAATACTTGCTTTTTTATATTCTTCTTTTAGTAAAAAGTATTTGTCAGCTTTTTTCGCTTGCGTTTCTAACGATTTTAGATTCTTTGTAATTTCGTATAATAAATCATCAACACGTGATAAATCGGCTTCCGTTTCTTTTAATTTACTAAGAGTTTGTTTTTTACGTACTTTATATTTCGAAATACCAGATGCTTCTTCAAACAAAATACGTCTCGAGTTATCTTTATTTGCAATGATTTCATCTATCATTTTTAATTCTATGATAGAATAAGTATCCGCTCCGATACCAGTGTCCAAAAATAAATCTGTAATATCTTTAAGACGACATTTTACATCATTTAATCGATATTCCGATTCCCCCGAACGGTAAAGTTTACGCGTTATCGTTACAGTAGTAAATTCTGTAGGTAAAATATTTTTATTGTTATTGAATGTCAGAGAAACTTCAGCAAGATTAGCAGGTTTACGATTCTTCGTTCCATTGAAAATAATATTTTCCATTTTTTCCGAACGAAGTGTTTTAGTGCTTTGTTCTCCCAAAACCCAACGTATTGCATCCACAACATTTGATTTTCCGCATCCATTAGGACCGACAATGGCAGTTACACCTTCGTTAAAATTTATTGTGATCTTATCACCAAAACTTTTAAATCCTTTGATCTCAAGTTTAGTTAGTTCCATTGACTTTTTCTTAATATAACCCACGAAAATACGTAATATTCAAGATAAAGAAAACCTTGGTTTCATACATTTGAAAATATTTTTGTATTGAACTGATAGTCTATGTTTTAAATGTTTTTCGATAAGTTTTTTACTAAAGTATAATCTGTTTTTAACGGCTAAATGCTATTTAAGATTATAAAAATAGTTGAAACTATTTTTATAATAGAGGCGTACTGGTACATACTGTATTAATAGTGAATATAGGAGTAGCATAAGAATATATTATTGTTCATATTATCATGCAGTATAATTGATATCTAGCTTGACAATCATACTACCGATATACGAATACTAATCGGACTTTGTTCGGGTTTTGTACGGTTCCACCCGAATGAAGTCCGAATGAAGTCCGAATGAAGTCCGTATAATGTCCGTATAATAGCATACTCATTATCAAGGTAGACTAGTCCTTGGTTACAGGATCATATATGGTATTCCTTACATTTTGAATATAAAATGTTAAGTTATTTGTTTTACTTTCGTATATGGATAAATTAGTTTTGAGAGTAATCTTCTTGTTGAGTGCTTCGAGTTTATGTATATCAAGCTTATTAGCCCAAAGTAAAAAAGTACTGTTTCAAACCTCTTATGGAGATATCAAGGTAGAATTATTTGATTTCACTCCTAATCACAGGGATCTTATACTTAACGCTATTAAGGATTCCGTTTATCAAGATGCCTTATTTAATAGAATAATTGATGGTTTTGTAGTTCAAGGAGGAGAACATGATTTGGATATTGAAGCTAGAGAAAAAGAAAATCCTAACCTGCAAAAGAATAGATTACCAGCTGAGTTTGATGACCGCGCATTTCATCGATTAGGTGCTTTAGGAGCGGGGAGAGATGCAAATTTTGAAAAGGCCTCTTTTTTAAATCAGATTTACTTTGTTGTGGGCAAAGTGGTGACTGAAGCTGATTTAAATTCGTTAGAACAAAATAAGGGTATTACGTTTACTAAAGAGCAAAGGATAGAATATTTGAGAAATGGTGGTTTACCACGCCTAGATAAAGATTATACTGTTTTTGGACAAATAGTGAGTGGCTTAGATGTCATTATGAAAATAAGTCGATTACCAACTGATTCAAATAACTTTCCTTTGGAAAAGGTACCGTTTAAGCTATCTGAAATAAATTAAGATGAAGAATTCCCATCGTTTTGAGTTAGTGTTAAATTGGTCATCAGATTCCAATGATTTGTCTTCTAATCAAGGTCGAGGCTACAAGAATCATACTGTAGAGATTCAGCATAAGCCTGTATTGCATGTTTCAGCTGCGAAAGCTTTTAAAGGAGATCTCAATTTGTATAATCCCGAAGACCTACTACTTTCAAGCATTGCATCATGTCATATGATGTCCTATTTATATTGTTGCGCCCAAGAAGGTGTTGTAATTAAATCCTATTCTGATAAAGCCGAGGGCATATTGGAGGTCAATATGGATGGTTCAGGACGTTTTGTACAAGTAGTTTTAAATCCCGTTGTTATTATCGAGAACAATGAAAAACTTGAATTAGCAATATTATTACATTTTAGGGCTAATAAACTTTGTTTCATAGCTAATTCCTGTAATTTTCAAGTTGTTCATAATGTTTCAATACTAGTTTCTTAAAAAAGCCCACTATCGTAATTTTGCATTCGAAGAGTGGGCCTTTAAATATTAACTAAGTATAGTACGCTTCTTATCTACTGAAATAAGCACGAACATTTTTACCTTCTACCCAGTTCATAAATGCTCTATTAACTACTTTATTGCCACCTGGTGTAGGGTAGTCTCCTGAGAAGTACCAATCGCCTAGATGATCAGGACATGCTTTGTGCAAATTATCTAGTGTTTGAAAGATTACGATAAGCTCTGCGTTCAAATTATGAGGTCTAACGATACGTGCAATTTCTTCAGAAATTTCTTCATATGTAAATGGCTCATAAATCGCTTTGACGTAGTTACTTACTTTGTCTTTAGGCATCGTGATTGATGCCAAACATTTTTGGTATACTTCATCAATAATATGCGATAATCCTTTTCGTTTCAATAAGTTGATTGCCGCTTCGAAAGCAACAAATTCGCCCATACGTGACATGTCAATACCATAACAATCAGGAAAACGTATTTGAGGAGCAGAAGAAACGATAACAATTTTTTTAGGATGTAGACGGTCGAGTATGGTTAGGATTGATTGTTTTAATGTAGTTCCGCGAACAATAGAGTCATCGATAGCAACTATTGTGTCTGTATGATCTTTGACAATACCATAAGTTGTGTCATATACATGCTGTACCATATCATTTCGATCTGCATCCTGCGTAATGAAAGTACGTAATTTGGCATCTTTGATGTTTAGCTTTTCAAAACGAGGGTGTATACTCAAAATATGATCTAATTCTTCGTCAGAAATTTTTTCAGCACGATTTAGCAATACTTCTTTTTGATAATTACGTACATAAGTATTCATGCCTTCCATCATACCATAATATGATACTTCGGCCGTATTAGGGATAAATGAAAATACAGTATTCTTGATATCGTGATCGATCGATTCTAAAACCTGAGGACATAATAATTTACCTAAAGTTTTACGCTCTTGGTATATGTCAGCGTCAGAGCCTCTCGAAAAATAGATACGTTCAAATGAACAAGACTTTTGTTCAACAGGTTGTCTGAACATTTCTTGGGTAATTGTCCCGTCTTTTTTAGCAATTAATGCGTGTCCTGGTTTTATTTCTTTGACAGCGTCTAATGGTATATTAAATGCTGTTTGAATTACGGGTCTTTCTGAAGCGACAACCAGTACTTCATCATCTTGATAATAGAAAGCTGGTCGAATACCTGCAGGGTCCCGCATTACAAATGCATCACCATGTCCTACTATACCCGCTATGGTATATCCACCATCCCAAGTTTTAGCGGAGCGAGTTAATATTTTAGCAATATCTAAATTTTTACCTATTTGGGCCGAAATCTCAATATTTGATAAACCTTCTTGTTTAAATTGATCAAATAATTCTTGATTTTCATCGTCTAGAAAATGACCAATTTTCTCTAATACTGTTACGGTATCAGCTTGCTCTTTTGGATGTTGCCCTAAATCGTATAATTGCTGGAGTAATTCATCTACATTGGTCATGTTAAAATTACCTGCTACTACTAGGTTTCTAGTCATCCAGTTGTTTTGGCGTAAGAAAGGGTGGCAACTTTCTATGCTATTTTTACCATGGGTACCGTAGCGAAGGTGTCCTAATAAGACTTCACCTGTAAAGCTAACATTATCTTTCAACCATTGTGTATCTTTCGATTCCACTGGATATGCTTTTTGTACTGCAGCAAATTTCTTTTGAACATACTCAAAGATATCTGCTACGGCAGTCGAACCCATAGCTCTATATCTGCTGATATAGCGATTGCCGGGTTTTACATCAAATTTAATAGTTGCGATACCTGCTCCATCTTGACCACGGTTATGTTGCTTCTCCATGAGGAGGTACATTTTGTTAATACCGTAGTAGGGAGTGCCATATTTTTCTTGGTAATAAGATAAAGGCTTTAGTAGTCTGATTAGTGCGATTCCACACTCATGTTTTATAGCGTCACTCATAGCTCGAATTGATAAACAAAGGTAACAAAATTCATTTTGTTATTAATCTCCCTTTGATATTTTTTATAAAAAATCAAAAGGAGATTATAAATATTGAGTTAATAAGCCATATCACCGGGGAATTTTTGGGATCATAACGATGATATTACTTTCTTAAACTATAATTTGGTCATTTAAGCTAATGATACTTAATTACATTTGCCATCTTTAGAGCAAGACTCGCCATTACTTACGTTGAGGTCTGTAGACGCTTGGGTTGACTTCCATTCATTGTATGATTTTTCTATTGTTTGTACAAAGGATTCTACAGGTTGAGCTCCAGAAATAGCATATTTCCGATCAAATACAAAAAAAGGTACTCCTGTCACACCAATTTGTCTTGCTTCGTCTAGGTCAGCTTTTACATCGTAAGCTAACTCGTCGTCAGTGAATATTGGTAATAATTGATCTTTTGTGAATCCTATATCTTCTCCTAAGAGTATTAGAGTGTCAATATCTCCAATGTTTTGCCCATCTATGAAGAATGCTTTAAATAGGCTTTCTTCCATTTCATCAGCTTTTCCATGTTTCTTTGCAAACTGGATTAATACATGCGCTTTGAAGGAATTGGTGATAATGGATTTCTTAAGATTATAATCTAATCCTTCAGCTTTAGCACGGTCTGTTACAAAGTCAATCATTTCATTAGCTTGTTCGATGGACATATTTTTCTTTTCACTAAGATAGGTGACATGATCAATGTTGAGTGTTTCAGGAGTATTTGGATCCAATTGAAAACTCTTCCATTCGATATTTAAATCCTTTGCAAAAGATAAGTTTGCTAAAGATTTTTCAAAAACGCGCTTTCCTATATAACAAAAAGGGCAGACTACATCACTCCAAATTTCAATTTTCATATCAAAAATAATAATTTACCGATTGTATATTCTCACTTTAAACTTATTTAGTGTTATATACAAAAATACGCATATAACACCTATTACTAAGTATTAACAAAAATGATACTAATTAATTTAAATCTTATTACCGCACCTAGACAAATTAAACAGATTGATATAAATGTCCCTATTTTTTACTTTTTTGAACAAAATAATACGAAATATAAAGTAAAATTATCCAAATAGGTATTAACTCTACAGATATTTTTAGGCCCGTAAACCACATCATAACCAGTACACCGAGTAGAAATATTAATGTAATGATATTACTTATTGGATAGAATAGGCTTGGGAATTTAGTTTTAATACCATCTTTATTCTTTTGCTTTTTAAAATAAATATGAGTCCAAGATATCATTATCCAATTGATAATTAAGGAGGATACGACTAACGACATCAAGATATCTAAAGCTTTTTCAGGAATTATTTTGTTAATGATTATTGTCACTCCCACCAATGTAGCCGACACTAAGATAGCTGCGATAGGGGAGTGATTCTTATTTACTTTTTTTAAGAATTTAGGCGCATTCCCTTGTTCTGCTAATCCATACAACATTCTTGAGTTACTGTATACGCAGCTATTATATACAGATAATGCGGCTGTTAAAACGATAACATTTAATACGTTTGCTATGATTTTTGTAAATGAATAAGTAGTTTGGCCGATGGTGAAGTTTAACGAATTAAGAGAGTTAAACACTTCAACAAATGGGCTTGTATCTGCTGTTATAGTTCTCCAAGGCATTAAAGAGAAAAGTATAAATAAAGCCCCAACATAGAATATTAATATTCTGATTAATACTTGATTGGTCGCTTTAGGTATGTTTTTTTCTGGATTTTCAGCTTCTGCCGCAGTAATACCTACGAGCTCAAGACCCCCAAAGGAAAACATAATAATTACTAACGCAGCAAATAAGCCTTGATAACCACCTTCACCATTAGATTCAAACCAACCTTTGGGAAAGAATCCTCCGTCATTATAAAGGTTTTCTACAGTAGCCGTAGGACCTCCAGTACCAGATATTAGTAGATAAGAACCGAAGATAATCATTGCAATAATAGCAACAACTTTTACAATGGAAAACCAGAATTCGGTTTCTCCATATACCTTGACAGAGGCTAAGTTAATAGCATTGATTGTTAAAAAGAAAAATAAACTTGATGCCCATAATGGAATTTCGGGCCACCAAAACTGAACATACACTCCGATGGCAGTTAGTTCGGCCATACTGACTAATACATAGAGAACCCAATAATTCCATCCCGATGCAAAACCAGCAAAAGAGCCCCAATACTTGTTTGCAAAGAAAGAAAAGCTTCCTGATACCGGCTCTTCAACAACCATTTCACCAAGTTGACGCATGATAAAAAAAGCAATAATACCCGCTATTGCATATCCTAAGATCACTGCTGGCCCAGCTAATGTAGCCGCTTTTCCAATTCCAAGGAATAGACCTGTACCTATAGCTCCTCCAAGTGCGATTAATTGTATATGCCTATTGCTTAATCCTCTTTTTAAGCCTTCTTCTTTTTTCTTATCACTCACTTTATTTAAGGTTAATTTGTTTGTGTTGATTTTGATGTTTCATAGAAATGGGATATTTCATCTGCAAGATAGATAATACGATTTATTAAATAAATAAAAATGTGCATTTGATTTTATGATTATTTCTCCACATTATATAAAGCTTTCGATGGGTTCGGTAGTTAGACAAATGTAATTGATAAAACAAATTATTGATTATCCCTTGATGATTTTCTTTGTATAGGAGCTTTTTATTTAATAATTTCGAATATCTATGGCTAGAGCTAAAAAGAAAGTAGTCAAACGCACTATTAAAAGCGATGTACAAGAAAGAAATCGCTACCTTTTCTGGAGTATTATCATTCCATTTTTTATCATTTTATTATATGGTATTTGGCATTATCGTAGTGCTTTATTTTATTATACCCAAACAATTTTTGATAGTTCGTCTACAGCGGTTGAGAAAGAAAGAAATAAATATGATGCACGAAATGTGTTCTTGATGACTATTCACAGCAATAAAATTTTTGGAATAGATGTTAGCCAATATCAGAGTGTCATTAAGTGGGAAGATGTTAGCTTGATTAATGATCGTTTCGTCATTGATTATGTTTTTGTAAGGGCTACCATGGGAGAAAGTAAAAAGGATATAAGGTTTAAAGAGAATTGGGAAGGAGTGCGTTCCATTAATAAAATTAGAGGAGCTTATCATTATTTTCGACCCAATGAAAACTCTATTAAACAAGCAGAGAATTTCATTAAAACAGTGCGATTAAGGCCTGGTGACTTGCCTCCAGTATTGGATATTGAGGAGCATCCTAAGCGACAGTCCATGGATAGTTTAAAGATGGGACTAAAAAGGTGGTTGAACTTAGTGGAGAAGCATTATAAAGTTAGGCCAATTTTGTACTCAGGAGATAAATACTATAGTGACTTTTTGGAAAAAGAATTTAGCGATTACCCCTTGTGGATAGCAAATTATAATTTTTGGGTAGAGGAACCTAAGGGACACTGGGACTTTTGGCAGTTTTCTGAAAAAGGTTCCGTAAAAGGCATCTTGGGGTACGTGGATTTGAATATCTATCAAAGAACAATGGAAGACTTGGAAGCCCTTTGTGTTCCATATAATTAAGATATCCCTCGTTTAATATAATATTTTCTTAATCTTTAGTTTTGACAAGTATAAATTTTGTTTTAATAGACTTCTATGCCAATTGGTGCGGTCCATGTCAAACCATAAGACCTATAGTCGAGGATATTTCATCATACTATTCTGATAAAATTAAAATAATAGACATTGATGTGGATACCAATGCCAGTCTTGCTAGAAACTTTTCGATTCAGAGTGTTCCTACTCTAATTTTATATAAAGGTGAGAAAGAGGTGTGGCGGCATAGCGGTTTAATAACAAAAAATGAGCTAACCAAAACTCTAGACAAGTATTTAAAAAACTTTATCTAAGGCGATTTTGTCAATTCTATTACCATCCATATCAATAACTTCTAATCTGTAGCCCTTGTAGGTTACAAATTCGCCCTCTATAGGTACGTGATCTAATAACAAAAACAATAAACCACCTACAGTAGTTACATTACTAAGTTCATCTTCATCCTCATCTGAAAGTTCGATGTCAAACTTATCAAAGAAGTCATCCAATTGATAGCGACCCTCAATTATGAAAGAACCATCTTCTCG
Organism: uncultured Sphingobacterium sp.; assembly: GCA_947630335.1. Classification (GTDB taxonomy): domain Bacteria; phylum Bacteroidota; class Bacteroidia; order Sphingobacteriales; family Sphingobacteriaceae; genus Sphingobacterium. The sequence continues at coordinate 23,568 of CANRHE010000005.1, read as the reverse complement.
TTGTCTAAATATCTTTGATTTACTGATAATTTCATTCTCTTCAAATCCACCAATCAATGCAGACATGATCTCTTTAGCTGTGATTATACCTTGAGGACTACCATACTCATCTACTACCACTGCCTGTAGGTGTCTGCTGTTACGGAGTATTTCAAGTACCGAATAGACATTACTATTTTCGTTAACAAATGGAATAGGCTGAATGAGTTTAGTTATTTCAAGTTCTTTATTTAATAAAAGAGTTTTTAAAAGAACTTTTGCATCAATTATTCCTTTTATATTATCAAAATTACCATCACATACAGGGTATTCATTGTGATTATTTTTAATAATAGTCTCTTTAATATCGTCGATGGAGTCTTGAAGATCTAAATAAAAAATATCACTTCTGTGCACCATTAAATTAATAGCTCTTTTGTCACCAACTTCCAATAAGCGATCAACTAAATCATGTTCAAAGCCTTCAATTACACCACTATCAACCCCTTCGTCTACCATAGCTTTTATCTCTTCTTCAGTCACTGTATTCTTACCTTCTTTAATACCTAAGAGGCGTACAATAAAACTAGTGGATATTGATAATATCCATACAAATGGCTTGACTACTTTGCTGATAGCACTCATAGGTATCGCAATGAAAGAGGCATATTTTTCGGGGATAGCCATCCCTATTCTTTTCGGAACTAATTCACCAATTACTAAGGATAAAAAAGTAATACATATAACGACTATTCCAGTAGATATAAAAGAACTATAGGGTACTAAGTAAGGGATATGATTTAATTTTTCTTGGAGATAATAGGATATCGTTCCTCCGGAGAAATATCCTGTCATAATTCCTATTAGAGTAATACCAATTTGGACCGTTGAAAAGAAATGATTTGGATTTTCTTTGAGTTCTAGGGCTTTTTTTGCTCCATTATTTTTATCTGCTTCACTTTGTAGTCGAGCTTTACGACTAGAAACAATAGCTATCTCAGAAGCTGACAATACACCATTTAGGAGTATCAGAATAAAAATGACAATTACCTCAGTAATCATAAGTATTTTGAATATCTTTTTACGAAGATAAGAATTAGGGTTGTATAATTATATTTAATTACAATATTTACTAATACGTTTTATGCAAACGTTTGATGTGAAAATAATTTTTTTATACTCTCATTAATTATAGATATTGCGATAGTTATAAAGGTAAATTACTTAATTATATATTAATCTATTCCATGTCATCCTTAATTTTTGAAGAAGCGAAAAAAGTAACGAATGGTTTTAATTTAGGTGAAGAAGTTGTTGATATTGAGCGATTTGGTTCTGGTCATATAAATGAAACATTTAGAGTTACTTCTCGAAATGGAAGTGTTAAATCATATTTGTTGCAAAAAATTAACCATCATATTTTTACAAACGTTGATGGGTTAATGAATAATATAAATATTGTCACTAATCATTTAAAGTCATTATACAACACCATAGGGTTGGACGGTGAAAAACATACGCTAACTATTATCCCCACTAAATCTGGCGATTTATATTGCCAAGATGACAAGGGGGATTATTGGAGAGTTTTCATACTTATCGAAGGTACTAAGAGCTATGATATTGTAGAAACTACAAAGCAGGCCTATTCTGGAGGTCAGGCTTTTGGGAAATTTCAGAAGCAACTTTCCACGCTTGATGCGAATAAGTTAGTAGAGGTTTTGCCCAATTTTCATAATATAGATTTTAGAATGGCTAATCTTCGTAAGGCAATCAGTGCTAATAAAGCAAATAGACTGGATGAGGTACAAGATATTTTAAACTATATTTTTGAACGCGAGGAGCGTATGCGTAATATTATAAAGATGTCAGAAAAGAACGAACTGCCATTGCGTATTACTCATAATGATACCAAGTTTAATAATGTACTACTCGATCAAGATGATAATGTTCAATGCGTTATTGATTTAGATACAGTGATGCCTGGGTATGTCGCTTATGATTTTGGTGATGCTATAAGAACTATAATTAATTCTGCTGCAGAGGATGAGAAATGCCTTGATAAAGTAGTGCTTAATATTCCACTATTTAAAGCATATGCAGAAGGTTATCTAAGTGAGGCTAAAGATTTTTTAACAGAAAAAGAAATAGAATCTTTGTGGTATGGTGTATTGTTATTACCTTACATGCAGGCTGTACGCTTCTTAAGTGACTATATTGATGGAGATTTGTATTATAAAACTCATTATGCTGATCATAATCTAGTTAGAACTAAGACACAAATTAAACTAGTGAAAGAACTTGAATTGCATGAAGAAGAACTATCGTCTATTTTAAATACAGCTTTAGTAAAATAACTTAATCATATCATTACTATGTCGAAATCTCTATTTGTTCGTAAAGTAAGCTCATCATCTTTATCTCTTGATTATACTGTTTTGAGTCATACTTTTTCTAATGTTGAAACGCATAATATTATTTGTTGTCCTTGGCAAAATGATTTTCCATATATTCCAGAAGTTACTTTTCAGATAGTACATTCATCAGACGTTATTGGATTGCACTATACGGTTCAGGAAGATTTCTTAAGAGCTCAGGCTATTCGTCCAAATGAGAATGTATGGGAAGATAGTTGCGTGGAGTTTTTTATCTCTTTAGATCAAAAACAAACGTATTTCAATTTTGAGTTTAATATTTTAGGAACTGGTTTAATTGGGTATGGTTCTGCTGTCAAATCGGAGCGAAATAGACTTGCTGCAGGCGAAATTGAATTAGTGAATTCAATAACTCAAGTAATTAAAACATCTACCTCAAAAAAATGGGAAATTTTTATTCTTATACCGAAGATCTTGTTGACTCAAGAAGATATATCTGGTAGAGTGTTACATGGTAATTTTTATAAATGTGGAGACGCTTTACCGCAGCCACATTTCATAACATGGAATAATATAGAGAATCCAAAGCCTAATTTTCATTTGCCACAATATTTCGGAGAATTGAATTTCGAATAGAAGAAGTTTATTAATAAGCAAAAAGGCATATCATTAAAATGATATGCCTTTTTGCTTATTAATCTATCTTTGGATAAGCTTTAAAATGAAGTTTCGGTTCGTAATGATTCCATATTGTGTTTGCAATTTTTCGAGTTAACTCTTCAGCTTCATTGTTTTCTCCCCAACTTTCGTCTTTATTATTTTTGGTTAAAACACAAAAAACTATATCGCCATGCGGAGAATTAACTAGTACCACTTCACCGCGAGCTTGGTTTACTGAACCTGTTTTGGATATAGTACTAATAGTAGAAGGAATCTGTGAAAGTGATCTTTCATTATAGAATTGATTCTTCAAGTATCTGTACATTTTATCAGAATAGCTCGGGTTAATTACTTTGCCATCTCTTATTAAAGCAAACAAGGTCGCCATCTCTTTGGGAGTTGTTTGGCCCCAACCATATTTACTCCAAGCTTCTTCTCGACCTGGAGTCTTGGAATTCACTTTTGTGTTGGGAAGGTGCAATTTTTCCATTATTGGGTTGATGGCAGCACCACCACCTGCCAGCTCTTGTAACCAAATTGATGTAACATTATCGCTGTAGGTCAACATTAATGAAATCATAGTCGATAAGTCTGTCTGGGAGCTGTCTTTATAAAATTGCATTAGTCCTGATCCACCGTATGCTCTTTTAGCATCATAAACATATGGTTTTTGTAGTGATAGTTGTCCGTCTGCAATTTTTTGAAAAACACCTACTAAAATGGGAACTTTTACAATACTAGCTGTCGGAAATATACTATCTGCGTTAATGGCAACAGTTTTATTTGTCTTCAGATTTTTTACGTAGATTCCGATGTCACCTTGAAACCCTTCAATGTCTTGCTTAAGTTTTTTTTCCAATCTATTGTCAACGTTTTGAGCATGTGATAGAAATGGAATTGTTAAAAATAAAAATGATAATAGTTTTCGCATTATTATGAGTTGTGTAATTACTTAATCTAATTTAGTCAAAAAGACGACGCTTCGATACATTTTTTATAAATACAGTTTTAAAAAGTAATTGTCATCATTTAGTAAGGAGTAATAAATATTTAAAAATAAAGACTACTATGTTTGTAGATTTTATATATTTGCACTTCAGATTTTTAACAATGATAAAATTTACGCCCATTTATATCAACAGTCGAATGCTTTTAGGAGTTAAATGATCCACTCTTTTGACTCCAATAATTCTTAATTAACTAAACTTATTTTCTCATTTTTAATCATTTTATGATGAATAGAACGAAATTTAAATATCTCGTAACCGCTGTTCTTGCTTTAAACTCAACCAGTATTTATGCGCAGCATATTTTGAAGGGTAGAGTATTAGACACTGATAATAATGCCATTCAAGGCGCTACTGTAATAGATTTAGCTACTAAAAAACAAACTCAAACTAATGTAAATGGAGATTTTGAGTTAAACTCCTCTAGTACAAATCCAGAATTGAAAATACAATACATAGGATTCGATGGTCAAACGGTAATGGCCAGTGGTAATAGTTTTTTAACAATACATTTATCACCTGCGCCATCGGTATTAAATGAAGTGGTTGTGACTGCTCTGGGTATTTCTAGAGATAAGAAGGCACTTGGGTATGCCGTACAAGAGGTTAAAGGAACAGAATTGCAAACTAGACCTACAAATGCTGTAAGCGCTTTGACTGGTAAGGTAGCAGGATTGCAGGTGATATCTTCTGGTGGTAATATGGGTGGTTCTTCGCGGGTATTATTGCGCGGGATCAATTCTATTTCAGGAAATAATCAACCTTTATATGTTGTTGATGGAACTCCAATTGATAATACCGATCTAAACTCTTCTGCTACGATCAATGGTAGCGCAGGGAAAGATGTGGGGAGTGTGATTCAAGATCTGAATCCGGATGATATCGAGAACATTTCTGTACTAAAAGGCCCGTCTGCAGCTGCATTATACGGCTCCCGAGCTGCCAACGGGGTTATTTTAATTACGACTAAACGTGCTTCGAATGGTGAAAAAGTATCTATTACATTAAATACGGGGTTAGATTTTGAAAATATTGTGCGACTTCCAAAACGTCAGAAACTCTATGGACAAGGATATTCTACAGAATTTAAAATTCAAAATATTAATGGAACAGATTACAAAATTGTTGATTATGCTTCAGACGAGAGCTGGGGGCCTCGTTTGGATGGTACACCTGTATTGCAATGGTATAATTTGAACCCTGAACAACCTGAGTATTATTTAAAACCTACACCATGGTTATATCCAAAACATGATGTCAATTATTTTTTTCGTACTGGTTTAGCAAATACAAATAATTTGGCAATCGCGGGCAATAGTGATAATACGAATTATAGATTTTCATATACCAACAAAAATGTACGCGGTACCACGCCAAATTCAACTTTAGGAAGAAATACTTTTAATTTTTCGGGAGGAACTCAATTAGGTAAGGTTCGAATCACCTCTAATATTAATTATGTCAAGAATACATCTATTGGAAAACCTTGGGCAGGAGCATCCAATCGTAATATTATATTAGAAGCATTTCAGTGGGGGGCAGTGCAGGTTGATTACAAGATACTAGAGAATTATAAAAGAGAGGATGGAACTCCTATAGCTTGGAATCGTACAGGCTGGCAGAATACACCCGCAGGTGAAGCGACAAGATTCATTGATAACCCTTATTGGTCTGCCTATGAGTCCTACTTACAAGAGTCTAGGGATCGTTTTTATGGTAATGTGGGATTACAATATGAAGCGACAGAATGGTTAACACTTGCAGTCAAAGCTCATGGCGATATATACTCTTTTCAATCACAAGATAGAATAGCTGTTTATTCAAGAAGTGCTTCTCAATATGAAGAATCAAGTAATAAGTTGAATGAATATAACTATGAGTTTTTGGCGACAGCTAAGAAAAATTGGAACAAATTGTCACTTGTTGCCAATGTAGGTGCAAATCTCAGAGATCAGCAACGTAAAGTTGACTATGCAGTTACTCAAGGTGGCTTGATAATCCCAAATTATTATAATCTAAAAAATGCTACTTCTGTCCTTATAGACAATAATTATTACCACAAACGGGTTGCCTCGCTCTATGCTAATGCATCTTTAGGATACGGTGATATTATTTTTTTAGACGCAACACTACGTAATGATTGGTCTTCTACTTTACCGACTAATGCAAATTCCTTTATTTATCCATCATTCACAGGTAGCTTTGTCTTTAGTCAGTGGAATGGCTTTAATAAACCTGATTGGTTGACATTTGGTAAAGTTAGATTAGGTTGGGCTCAGGTAGGAAATGATACTGATCCTTATCAGCTGTCTAAAGTTTATGATGTTGGGCAAGCTTTCGACGGTAATCCGTCTTATAGCCTGACAAAAGTGCTAAATAATGCAAATTTAAAACCGGAAATTACGACTTCTTGGGAGGCTGGGGCAAACTTTCAATTTCTAAATAATCGCCTTGGACTGGATGTTACGTATTATAATAATATATCTAGAAATCAAATATTACCTGTACCCGTTTCTTCTGCATTTGGCTATGAGTCAAAAGTATTAAATGCTGGTGAAATTACTAATAAAGGAATTGAAATTATAGTAACTGGAACACCAGTGAGGACGACAAATTTTTCATGGAATTCTATAATCAATATTGCTAAAAATAAGAATGAAGTTGTAAAGCTAGACGACTTAGTAAATACATTGACTTTGAGTAGCTCCTTAGTGAATTTAGTAGCGCGTGAAGGACAATCTTATGGTCAATTTCTAGGAACTGATTTTGTATACGCTCAAGATGGTAGTCGGGTAGTTCAAGCCGACGGAACATATATGAAAACTTCTCAATTGGTTCCTTTAGGTTCAGTATTACCTGATTTTACTTTTGGTTTTCAAAATAGCTTTAAGTACAAAAATTATCATTTAGGTATTTCAATTGATGGACGTGTTGGAGGTAAGTTTTTTTCACAGACTTATAAAGTTGGTATGTATGCTGGTATACTTGATAAAACGGCTGCTAATAATATCAGAGAAACAGGCGTAGTCCTTGATGGAGTATTAGCCGACGTAAGCTTTAATGCCGATGGGTCTTATGTAGTAACTAATGAATCTGAAAATACTAAACGTATTTCTGCTCAAGATTGGGCACGTAATGAATATAATGGGCCAACATCTTTTTCACTCTTCGATGCCACCTTTGTTAAACTGCGGGAAATTACTTTTGGCTATACTATACCTTTAGTAAATACCAAGACTTTTAAGAATATTGGGGTGTCCGTGTACGGTAGAAACCTTTGGAACATATATACTAAAAGTAAATATATAGATCCTGAATTTACATCAAGTGCGGGCAATGTACAAGGAATAGAAGGAGGAAATATACCTACTCCTATAACGTATGGTTTTAATCTAAACTTTAAATTCTAAAATAATGAAAATATTTAAAATACATATATTAAATTTTGTGGTCTTAGCTATATTGTTTGGAGCAAGTAGCTGCTCTAAGGAAATATTCACCGAGATTAATACAGACCGTAATCGCCCTTCCTCTGTCTCTACACCAAGTCTTTTGGTATCTGCCCAGAAACAATTGGTAGATGCATTGCGTAGTGAGAACATTAATTATCGAGGTGCACAGTTGTTTTCACAGTATTTTAGTCAAAACATTTATACAGATCCATCAAGATATCAAATACCTACCAGTTATTCAGATAGCTATTGGACCGCTATGTATAGAGCTTTGAATAATCTTGATGAGATTATAAAGTTGAATTCGGAAGACAAAACGAAGGCATTGGCAGCAGCAGGTACAGCGGGTACTAATGCTAATCAGATTGCTATAGTTCGTATTCTGAAAGCCTATGCCTTTCATTCTCTTACGGACGTTTTTGGAGATATTCCATATCAATCGTACGGCAATAAGGATGAATCGTTTGAAGCATTACAGCAAAATCCTGATAACTTAACTCCAAAATATGCAAGTCAAGAGAAGATTTATAAAGATATTCTGAATGAATTAAAGGAAGCTAGTGATACATTACTAAAATATAATTCTTCAATTACATTTGGTAAGTCTGATATAATTTATGGGGGTAGTAATACTAAATGGGCTAAGTTCGCAAACTCCCTACGGTTACGTCTAGCTAACCGAATCAAAGATAAAGAGCAGCAATTGGCTAAAACTCATTTTGAAGATGCAATAGATAAGGGAGTATTCACCTCCAATGCGGATAATGCTGTGTTTAAATATTCATCAAGTTCTCCTAATGAGGCACCATTATACAGGGCTACGGTAATCGCCAACCGAACTGACTTTGCTGTTTCTAACGTTATAGTGGAGACACTCCAAGGTAAGAGAGGCCCTTTTTCGACACCAGATCCTCGACTGCAAAAGTTTGCGAGGCCAGTATCAGGAACTACCGATTATTTTGGTCAACCCTATGGATTACCTTTAGCAGCCGGAAATATCTTTCCAGTAGATAAAATATCATTACCTGGAGAAATTATTAATGCAGCTAATTATGGTGAGGTTTTGCAAGAATATGCTGAGGTTCAGTTTATATTAGCAGAATATAATAATTGGGATCAAGTAGCTTATGAAAAGGGTGTACGGGCATCCTTAGAAAAATGGGGAGTTAGCACGGCTGATATAGCGTCTTACATCCAAACTTTGGAATCAGCTAATCAAGAAACAGTACTTTCACAAAAATATATTGCGCTTTATAATCAAGGAATAGAAGCTTGGAGCGAAATCAGAAGAACAGGATACCCTTTATTTTTAATTAAAAAAGGGGATGTGACTTGGACAGGAGTATTTAATGGAAGTAATGTAACTTACAGGTTCGAACCTGAAGTAGAAACTACGATACCCAATCGTTTGGTATATCCCTTAAAAGAACAAAGTACAAACAAAAATAATTACCAAGATGCATTAACCCAGCAAGGAGATGATGTGATTTCAACACGGATATGGTGGAATAGATAACTTATTAACAAGAAGGGCTTTGTAATAATCAAAGCCCTTCTTATTAATATCAGTCAAAATATTTGATTTTTGTAGATATATAGCGACAAATAAAACTATCCTTTCATTAAACCATTTGATATACCACGAGTTCTAATAATTTTGTCACCTTAATAGACAAATCTATGAAAAACTATAAAGATTACATCGATCAGGCTAACTATATTAGTTTAGGTAAACTTTGTGTTTATAATGACGTATTAGAACCGAAAAATAAAATTCAGGCATTGAAAGAACTCGATGGTTATATTTTTATGTTCCTTGCTGATGCTGATTACAATGATTTATTAGGAGAGTATTTTAAAGATTATTCAAGTTATTTTGATATTGAACTTTTTGATAAAGAAATTACAAAAGAAGGAAGTACTAAAAAGTATAACGTTTATAAACTACTAACTAAATTTTAATAGTTGTCGAATATAAGCGTATACAAATTTAAATAATGTGGGAACTATGAGTTGATCCCGCAAATCTTTACTAAATAATGATAATCTATCCCAAAGTAAGAATATATTTCTTTTAATTTTGAGGATATTTCATCTTGTTTTTTTAAATTTCTTTCTTTCTTTACACCAATAATCATCACATTTTTAGGTGTATGTGCATCTGAAATGAATTGAATTACTTTAGTTTGGTAACCATAATACTCTAATACTAGTGCGCGAATACTATCTGTTAGCATCTCTGCATGGCGTTCTAAAAAAATACCATATTTGGTCACAAAATCCAAGTCGTTTTTAGGCTTATGAGCTTCAAGTTGTTTTCTTACTTGTTTGTGGCAGCAAGGAGCAACAATTATCAGTTCCGCATGATGTTGTAAACCTTTGAAAATAGCATCGTCAGTAGCGGTGTCACAGGCATGTAGCGCAATGAGTACATCTATATCTTCTTGAGGACTGTAGTCCTCAATTGTGCCTTGTTTGAATTCAAATTTTTGAAAATTCGCATTACTTGCTATTTGATTACATAAAGTCACCAGATCTTCACGATATTCTATACCTGTAGTCCTCGTATTATAACCTAATTCTTCCGTCAGATAGTCATGTAGCGCAAAGGTTAAATATCCTTTACCTGCTCCCATATCCACTACTTTTAATTCATCTCTTTGAGGAAGATTCTTAAGTTCTGTACTTAATAACTCGATGTAATGATTAATCTGTTTCCATTTATCCTGGGCATTTTTGAACACCTTACCATTTTCATCAGTAAGTCTTAATTCTTGTAGATATTTCTTGCTGGTATCACCAACCTTTCTTAATTTTTGATGGTCATGCGTTAAGGATGATACTTTTGTTGCGGTTGGATTCTCTCTCTTTATAGACCAAATTCCTTTTTTGTTACTTTGGATAATGGTATTTTCGGTGGTCGTAAATAGGGTGCCGATATTAAAACAATCAATAGCAATTTGTGATTCTATAAAGTTTATAGCATCAATTAATTGCATATTTTTAGTTATATCATTTGTTTTATATCTATAAGTGAAAGATATTTTATGTTCTCGTTTTATAATAACAAGTTTAGCATATATGTTTTTAAGATTAGGTTCCTTACCTTTGTAATTTCCTAAAGAGAGTTTGACAAATGTATTATTGTTTAAACTCAACTTTAGTTTTTCGATAAAAAGGGATAGCGCCATTATAAAATATTTTTCTTTTTGGCAAATATACAAATCCTAATACCAACCAAGGTATCTTACTTTTAAATTATCAATCATAATTCGAGGACAATAATTATGCAAAATAAAACTATCGAGGCAGTATTTTTTGATATTGATGGCACATTGATGAGCTTTAAAACACACGAAGTGTCTGCTTCTACAGAGGAGGCAATTGCACAACTTCAAGCTAAAGGTGTTAAAACTATTCTTTCTACCGGACGCTCCATTAATAGTATTGACCATGTAAAGTATCTGAATTTTGACGGCTATATTACTTTCAATGGCGGCTACTGTGTTGCTAAAGAGGGAGAAATACTATTTAAAAAAGCGATTCATTCTAATGATATTGAGGCTGTATTGGATTACGCGAAAGAACAATCGTTAAGTTTTTCTTTGATGTCCGAACAGGAGATTACAATACATCATGTAACGGAGGAAATCGCAGGTATGTATGCACAATTGAACTTACCAGTGCCTAAACTTATTGATTTTGATAAGGTAGATACCACATCAATTTTACAGGCAAACATATTTTTGCCCCCCGATGAAGAGCGTTGTTTCATGCAGTCAGTGATGCCTAATTCTTTAGCAACCCGATGGACGAGCTTATTTGCCGATGTTAATCCTATAGGACAAAGTAAGAAAGTAGGAATTGATATCTTTTGTGACCATTTTGGAATTGATATTAATCGTACAATGGCCTTTGGTGATGGAGGTAATGACATTACTATGCTTCAACACGTCAATGTAGGTGTAGCTATGGGAAATGCAAATGAAGAGGTTAAATTAATTGCAGATTACATAACCGATGACGTTGATTCCGATGGAATATGGAATGCCTTGAAACACTATGGCGTGATTTAAACTACGACATTCCCAGTAATATAAAATCAATAAAACTTTTTAAATCTTTTTAGGTTATTTTAAGATAGTCATCACAGTGTTTTAAGTCAAAGATAATGAAAACTTTATTTCAAAATCAACATCCAGCAGATATAGCAGAGCAATTAACGGCGTTAGATAGAAAAAATAGAAATATAACATTCTACTTACTTTCTAATGATAGTAAAGTAGAGGTTTTTTCCTATCTCGATCTAGATATTCAACAAGAGATTGCTTCTAGCTTGACGGATCATGACTTAGCCGAAGTATTAAATAATCTAGACCCCGACGATAGGACAGAGTTATTTGAAACTTTTCCTGATGCGATGATTAAGCATCTTATCAATTTGCTTCGTCCAGAGGAACGGAGTGTTGCTTTGAATTTAATTGGTTATGCAGAAGACAGCATTGCTAGGGTGATGACCCCCAATTATATTCAGATAAAAGAATATTATACCGTAGCTGATGTATTATCTCATATTAAGAAATATGGAGCACGTGTAGAGAACTTACATTATATATTTATTGTTGATGACAATAATATCTTAATAGATGATTTACGGATTGAACAAATTCTATTAGCGGATGATAGTACAAAAGTATCTGAGCTGATGGATCATAATTTTGTGGCGCTACGTACTACAATGCCTGTTGATGATGCTATTAAAGAGTTTGAAAAATATGACCGTTCTGCTATTCCTATTGTAACGGAAAAAGGTATTTTAGTAGGAATTGTTACTTCCGATGATATCATGGAGAAGATGACAGAGCGTGATACCGAGGATATTCAAAAGTTCGGTGGTATGGAAGAGTTAGATGTTTCTTATACACGAACACCGATACTGGAATTAATTAAAAAACGAGCAGGTTGGCTTGTTATTTTATTTGTAGGAGAGATGTTTACGGCCTCGGCAATGAGCTACTATGATGGAGAATTAGAAAAAGCTATTGTATTGGCTCTTTTTGTACCTTTGATTATCTCTAGCGGCGGTAACTCTGGTTCACAAGCAGCATCTTTGATTATACGTGCAATGGCTTTGGGAGAGCTTAAATTAAAGGATTGGTGGTATGTACTAGTGAAGGAGGTAAAATCAGGAATTGCTTTGGGTGCAATACTTGGTTTAATCGGGTTTATTCGGATAATACTCTGGGAGACCATGGGTATATATGACTATGGTGAGTATTGGTTATATATAGCTTTAACTGTTTCATTATCTTTAATTATAATTGTACTCTGGGGTACCTTAGCTGGTGCATTGATTCCATTTATACTTCGTAAAATTGGTTTTGATCCAGCGACAGCTTCTTCACCATTTGTAGCCACACTTGTAGATGTTTCTGGGTTGATCATTTACTTCTCGATAGCAGCTACTATATTAAGTGGCAAATTGCTTTAGATAGATTGAAATAAAAATATAAAAAGGGTCGATACATTTGTATCGACCCTTTTTATATTTTTATTAATTACATGATAAGAGATATTTCTTATTTAAGATTCTTAAAATCCTTATAAGAGTCAGAGATGTAATTCTTTACTTGTTCTGGAGATGCCGTGCTTATAAACTCTAATGATGGTCTATATTTATCTCTAAATATTAAAATCTCATCTTGATTTAATGGCGTAACTGAAGCAATGAGTTGTGTAGTGAAGAATCTATCTACAGCTCTGTTATTTTGTTCTTCAAGTAACAATTTAAGACTTGATCGAGCTTCTTTAGCTTTTTTACCAAATAGTCTCGAAGGGGATACTCTTAATCCTCCTTGGTATTGTGATGCTTCTACTGCACGACCTTCATTTTGAGCTCTCGCAATTTCTTTAGAGAGTCTATTGTCGGTAAGTCTTTTTACAAGTACCTCGTCAATAATTAGCATTTTATCATCTCTATTTAAATATACTCTTCGTACAGCATCTTCGTAGTAAAAGATAGTATCTGTAACATAGCCTGCAGCTGAGATAATTAAATAGTCGTTTATTTTACCGCTTATTTTGAAACTACCATTTCGGTCAGTATTGACCATCTCGTCAGTTCGGATATTTTTAATAGTTGCATTCCAAATTGGATTCGAGCTAATAAATTCATAAACATAGCCTTTGATTTCTTGTGCGCTAAGAGCGTTACAATTAAATATGATTAAGGCAATAAGGGATAGGGTTTTAATACAATTTTTCATGCTATTTAGTTGATTTCCATATATTGTTTTCGGGGTCTATATCTGGATATACATTTCTAGGGTCTAGTCTTACTTCAGTAATTTGCTCAGATGTTTCCACTTTGAATGTCCAGAATTTATTCCTTTCCCATATTTCAACAGGTAATTTAATTATTTGTTTTTTTCCTGTTACTGTTGTTACCTCTACCTCAATAGGCATGGGTAGTTTTCCAAGGTTTTCTATGGTAATCAATGCACCTTTTTTAGGATCTAGCTCTATATATCTTACTTCCGATATTGCTTGGTCCATTTGCCAATTATTTTGAAACATGCCGCGCCAAAACCAGTTTAGGTTTTCGCCTGTTTCATTTTCTATAGTTCGGAAAAAATCAGTCGGTATAGGGTGTTTAAAAGCCCAATTCGAAATATATTGACGGAAGGCCTTATCAAACCGTTCTCTACCAATAATTTCATCACGTAAAAGCTGTAAAGCATACGCTGGCTTGTAATATACTAAATACCCAATATTTTTCTCCTTCATGTTTTGCGGGCTACTGATAACAGGCTCTAAAGAAGGGTTGAAAAGCGCTTTGGTCAAACTGTTCTTGTTACCAAACTTAATGTTGTATTCTCCTTTATTAAAAGCCTCTGTCGATATACTATTAATAAAAGTATTAAAACCTTCGTCCATCCATCCATGCAAACGTTCATTACTTCCTACAATCATCGGAAACCAATTGTGCCCAAACTCGTGGTCAGTTACGCCCCATAAATTTGCTGCCTTTGCATTATATCCGCAAAATGATATAGCAGGATACTCCATTCCGCCTACATTAGAAGCTACATTCACAGCTACAGGGTAGGGGTATTCATACCATTTTTTTGAATAATGCTCGATAGAAGCTTTTGTATACTCCGTAGAGCGCTCCCAAGCATTACCACCATTACTTTCTACAGGATAGGCAGATAATGCTAATGCTGTTTTACCAGGTCCAATATTAATTTTTGCACCATCAATAATAAAAGCTGGTGATGATGCCCAAGCAACATCATGAGCATTATTTAGCTTAAATTTCCAAGTGAGTTGTTTTTTGTTTGGTCGAGATGTTTTATCATTCACTTCTTTAGCGGAGCGAATGGTAATTGTTTCATTTGAGGTATGTGCTAGGTTATAACGCTCAAGTTGTTTCGCAGTCCACACTTCACTAGGGTTTAGTAGTTCGCCTCCAAATACGACGATATGATCTGCGGGAGCCGTAATCTCTACATTGAAGTCTCCATATTCTAAATAAAATTCACCTGGACCTGTGTACGGCGTGTTATTCCAACCTAATATATCATCAAATACACAAACTCGGGGATACCATTGAGCGACTGCATATATTTTACCATTTTTCCCAGATAAAATACCCGTTCTATCAGCTCCATATTCTGGTATAGTAAATTCAAAATCCATAGATATTGTTACTTTACCACCTTTAGCCTTCACAGGAGTAGGTAGCTCAATTCGCATACGTGTATCTGATATGCTATTCTTTACATTGGATATTCCATCAGCTTGGATATTGCTCAATTTATACCCGCCTTCAAATGTTGATGACGAACTACCATACCTGCTTTCTGTGATAGGAATGGTGACCTGGCCTCTAGCATCACTTTTAAAAAGGTTCTGATCTAATTGAAACCATACAAAATTCAAATCTTCGGGACTATTGTTGGTATATACTAGCTCTACATTTCCATGAATTTTATCGCTTTTATCATCTAGTGTAGCTTTTATAGTGTAATTGGCAGCATTTTGCCAATAAGCAGGACCAGGTTTACCGCTTGCAGATCTATACTCGTTCCCATTAAAAGTATAGAAGTTAGGGCCAAAAGCTTCATAATAACTGTATTCACTATTCTTTTGTGCCAAAGCTGGTAAAACGAATGTGGCTGATAACCCCAGAAGCAATAAGTTTCTAAAAATTCTCTTCATAATTTACACTAAGAAAGTTTGTGCGTATTTATCTTCATCGAAACCAACCAATAAGGCATCTTTATACTCAATAATTGGTCTTTTAATCATGCTGTTATTTTCTAAAAGAACCGCATTAGCGGAGTTAGCATCTACGACCTTCGCTTGTTCTTCAGCACTTAATTTTCTCCAAGTTGTTCCTTTTTTATTTACTAGAACTTCCCATGATATTGTTTTTTGCCATGTTTCTAACTTTTCTAGCGTTGCAGGTTCTTTCTTGAAATCATGAAAATTAAAAGATATACTATTTGTTGTAAGCCAATCCAATGCTTTTTTTACTGTGTTGCAGTTTTTAATACCGTATACGTCTACCATTATACTAAATCTATTATTCAGTATAAAAATAGTAAAGTTCTTCGTATTGCGAGTAACATAAGTTTAAAAACAATAGTGTATTTTTTACACTATTGTTTTTATTTTATTAAAATAATCTTACCTTTAGGGAACAGAAAACAATTTTAATAAGATTTATAATCATGAGCCTAAAAGATTTTAAAGGTGTATTAACTGGCGATCAAGTTCAAGAGTTATTCGAAATAGCAAAAAAACATAAATTCGCTCTTCCTGCAGTGAATGTAATTGGTACAGATTCAATTAATGCGGTAATGGAAACAGCTAAAGCTGTAAATTCTCCTGTAATTATTCAATTATCTAATGGTGGAGCACAGTTTTATGCTGGTAAATCATTAAATAATGATAATTTACAAGCATGCGTTCTGGGTGCGGTTTCAGCTGCTCAACACGTACATTTATTAGCAGAGCACTATGGTGTTGCGGTTATTTTACATACTGATCACGCCGCTAAAAAGTTATTACCTTGGATTGATGGACTTTTAGATGCTGGTGAGAAATTTCACGCCATTCATGGTAAACCATTGTTTTCTTCACACATGTTAGATTTATCAGAAGAATCTTTAGAGGAAAATATTGAAATTTCAGCTAAATACTTAGCGCGTATGAAACCTCTAGGTATGACTATTGAAATCGAATTAGGTGTTACTGGCGGTGAAGAAGATGGAGTAGATAATTCAGATGTTGATAGTTCTAAGTTATACACGCAACCAGAAGAGGTCGCTTATGCTTTCGAAGAATTATCTAAAATATCAGATAAGTTTACAGTAGCTGCAGCTTTCGGTAACGTACATGGTGTTTACAAACCAGGTAACGTAAAATTACAACCGGTTATTTTACATAACTCTCAAGAGTATATTCGCGAGAAATTCAATTTGACTGCTGAAAAACCAGTTAATTTTGTATTCCATGGTGGTTCTGGATCTTCTCCAGAAGAAATTACAGAAGCTTTATCATATGGTGCGATCAAAATGAATATCGATACTGATATGCAATGGGCTTTCTGGGATGGAGTACGTGCTTATGAAGCTAAGAACCATGATTATTTACAAGGTCAAATTGGTAACCCTGAAGGCGCTGATGTACCTAATAAAAAATACTATGACCCACGTGTTTGGTTACGTAAAGGCGAGGAAGCTTTCGTAGCTCGATTGACACAAGCATTTGAAGAGTTAAATGCTATTGATGTAAACTCGAAGTTATAATTTAAACATCAACATATTAAAGAGCCTACTTAATTGAAATTAAGTAGGCTCTTTTTGTATTATTCATTTTAATAATATAACAATGCTCTTGTCTTTATGAACGAAAATATTTTTTCTAATAAATATTTCACATAAAATGGAATAATATAACCGATTCAATCTGATATAATATCAATAACTAGCCAATTCCTCATTAAAATATTTTATATTTGCCCTTTAAAACAGAAGGCATATAACCTGTATGAAGCATATACGTAATTTTTGTATTATCGCACATATTGACCATGGTAAAAGTACTTTGGCCGATAGATTGTTAGAATATACCAACACCATTTCGCAACGTGAAGCGCAAGCTCAATTGCTAGACAGTATGGACTTAGAACGTGAACGTGGTATCACTATCAAAAGTCATGCTATTCAAATGGACTATATTCAAGATGGTCAGCAATATATTTTTAACTTGATTGATACTCCAGGACACGTAGATTTTTCCTACGAAGTTTCTAGATCTATTGCTGCGTGCGAGGGCGCTTTATTGATTGTCGATGCTTCTCAGGGTATTCAAGCGCAGACTATATCCAATTTATATTTAGCTATGGAACATGATCTTGAGATTATTCCTATTCTTAATAAGATGGATTTACCTGGGGCAATGCCCGAAGAGGTAAAAGACCAAATTGTAGATCTGATTGGTGGTAAACGTGAAGATATTATCCCTGCATCTGGTAAAACAGGAATGGGTATTCCTGATATTTTGAGAGCAATTGTAGAGCGTGTTCCAGCACCTCAGGGTGATCCACAAGCTCCACTTCAAGCTTTAATTTTTGACTCCGTGTTTAATTCATTCCGTGGAATCATGGCCTACTTTAAAGTAGAAAATGGAGAAATTAGAAAAGGTGATAAAGTTAAGTTTGTAGCTACTGGAAAAGAATATTCTGCTGATGAAGTCGGTACTTTAAAGTTAAACCAGGTCGCTAAAGATGTTATCAAGACAGGCGATGTTGGTTATATTATTTCGGGTATTAAAGAAGCTCGTGAAGTAAAAGTAGGGGATACCATTACGCATAAGGAAAGACCTTGTGAGAGTGCTATTCAAGGGTTTGAAGAGGTGAAACCGATGGTTTTCGCGGGTATATATCCTGTCGATACGGAGGATTATGAAGAGCTTCGAGAGTCTATGCACCGTTTGCAACTTAATGACGCGTCGCTAGTATTCGAACCTGAATCTTCTGCTGCATTAGGTTTTGGTTTCCGTTGTGGATTCTTAGGTATGCTTCACATGGAGATTATCCAAGAACGTTTAGAACGTGAGTTCAACATGACAGTGATTACGACTGTACCTAACGTATCGTATCGTGCTTATTTAGCTAAAGATAAAGAAGAAATTATAGTTCACAATCCTTCAGATTTACCTGATCCTTCCAAATTAGATTTTATTGAAGAGCCTTATATTAAGGCGAATATAATTACGAAGGCAGAATTTGTAGGCCCAGTAATGTCACTATGTATTCAAAAACGTGGTACGATTGTTAATCAATCTTACTTAACATCTGACCGTGTTGAATTAGTTTTTGAAATGCCAATGGGAGAGATCGTCTTCGATTTCTACGACAAGCTTAAGACTATTTCAAAGGGATATGCTTCTTTTGATTATCATCAAATTGGTTATCGTCAATCGGATTTAGTAAAATTGGATATTCGTTTGAATGATGAACCCGTTGATGCTCTATCCTCATTGATACACCGAAGTAATGCATATGACTTTGGTAAAAAAATATGTGAGAAGTTGAAAGAATTATTACCTCGTCAACAATTTGAGATTCGTATTCAAGCTTCTATTGGAGCCAAAATTATTGCTCGCGAAACTATTTCTGCATTACGTAAAGATGTTACTGCAAAATGTTACGGTGGAGATATCTCTCGTAAGCGTAAACTTTTAGAGAAACAAAAGAAAGGTAAGAAACGTATGCGTCAGGTTGGTAACGTAGAAATTCCTCAAACGGCATTTATGGCTGTATTAAAGTTAGACTAAAATTTATAATCTCTAATACCATATAATTAATGAAACTGTTAGACGGCAAAGAAGTATCCGCAAAAATAAAAGAAGATATTAAACGTGAAGCAACTGAGTTTACTGCAAAATCTGGCCGTAAACCACATTTAGTAGCCATATTAGTGGGTAATGATGGGGGGAGCGAAACATATGTTGCAAGTAAAATGCGTAATTGTGAATTAGTAGGATTTGATTCTACCAATATTCGTTATGATGAATCCGTTACTGAGGAGGAGTTAATTGCTAAAATTAAAGAAATTAATGCAGACGATAGCATTGACGGTTTAATTGTGCAATTACCATTACCAAAACATATTGATCCTGAAAAAATAACAGAAGCTATAGATGTTCGCAAAGATGTAGACGGTTTTCATCCTATTAACTTAGGACGTATGCAGCGCAATCTACCATGTTTTATCCCTGCTACACCGTATGGTATTATGTTGATGTTAGAGCATTATGGTATAGATACTTCAGGAAAACATGCGGTTGTTGTTGGTCGTAGTAATATCGTAGGATCTCCTATGAGTATATTACTAGCGCGTAATAGTAATCCTGGTAACTGTACAGTAACTTTAACACATAGCCGTACAAAGGATTTGAAAACTGAAGTATTGCGTGGCGATATCATCGTTGCAGCTATTGGTAAGAAAAACTTTGTCACTGCAGATATGGTAAAAGAGGGTGCTATAGTGATAGACGTTGGTATTAATAGAGAAAACTCTTCAGAGACTAAATCTGGCTTTAAATTGTATGGCGATGTTGATTTTGAAGAAGTTTCTAAAAAAGCTTCCTGGATCACTCCTGTACCAGGTGGAGTTGGATTAATGACTATTGTAGGGTTATTAAAAAATACGTTAGAGGCAGCTAAAGGTACTGTGTACCCAAAAGTATAAATAATCTCAGTTGGCACTAAAATTGCTATTTCTGAAAAGTATTAATTATCAATAATACAGTCAAAATATGAGAAAAAATATACTATTAGCTACTTCAATAATAGCTTTTATGTTGACTTCTTGTAATAGTACAATGACTAGTAAATCAGATGTACAAAGTACAATAGAAGATGGCGAAAAATTAGAGGAGACTATTGACTCTTTGAACAAAATTGCTGATGAAGATTCAGATATTGCCGAAGAGAACTTTAAAAAAGCTAAAGAAGCCTATAATATGGCAATAGCTAACGGAGATAAAAATGCTCAATTGGCAGCTGAGAAAGCACTTAATGAAGCAGTAGCAGTATTGGAGAAAACAAAGCAATCGATTATTTCTTCTAATCATAAAATGAAAGAAATAGCTGATACTATCAAATCTAATGATCTAGATAGTGCTAATAATGCTATTAAACAAAAGCTCGACCAAGCGGGAACTGATTTGAAAAAGGCTGCTCAAAATACAGAATCTACTGTTAAAGGGCTAGTAAATGATATCAGTAAAAAAGCTAAAGAAGAGAAACCTTCTAAGAATAATTAAATTTTAATTTTAAGATACTAGGAGCGTCTAACTTGTTCAGTTAGACGCTTTTTTAATGGATATTATGATATCAAAATCACAACTATTAGAAGAATGTTTAAATATCGTTCATAGACGTATAGATGATATTAAAGCTGGTTTAAGAGATGCTGATGAAGCACTAGCAAATGACACTAAGAGTAGTGCAGGAGATAAGTATGAGACCAGTAGAGAAATGGTTCAGCAGGATATTAATCGCTATCAGAAACAACTTGCTCTTGCAGAAAATGACCAAACCATTTTGTTAAATACAAATTTGGTAAATAAAGGCAAACTAGTTGTACCTGGAACTTTAGTTAGTACCAACTTAGGTCTATATTTTATCTGTATTAGTATTGGAGTGCTTAAGATGAATGACGCGACGATTTACGTCATTTCGCCAGCTTCACCATTAGGACAATTATTATTAGGAAAAAAAGTAGCAGATGTTGTCAAGTTCAATGGGAATGAACACACCATTATTAGTTTGGAATAAAAATACGACTTTTATACTTTAGTATTTTGTACTATCTAAAATTAGGCCTACTTGTTAGAGGTGAGAAAGACCAAGGAATGGATGATAGTATAATAAAGTAAATCCAGATATAAGTTTTGAATAAACTTTTGAAAACTTCTTTTTTGTTTATTCTATAATAGGCACGATACGTTTGGATATTTGACAAAATAATAGCTAATGTCATCATAGACATATGCTCTAATCCAAAAAAACGTATTTGTCTATGTTTGACATTGGTAGCTATATCATTCCAAAAGGAGAGTGCTAAAGTACTATTTAAATAAAGTAGCCATCCTATAACTAACTGAATATTAAAAATAGTAGTAAATACAAACAAGATTTTGAAATCTATTTTACTAAATTTTTTTTCTTGTTTGTATCTACTTATAATCCAGTAGGCTTGAAGTAACATCATGACTAATACTATCCATCTATAATAAGAGTGAACAATTAATATGAAGCTACTATCCAACATAGATTTACTATTTTTATTTATTATTGCTTAACAATGGAAATATCTCACTCTCTTTGTGTGCCTTTTTAATCAATTCTTTTAATTGATTAACTTTTTTTGGATTTTTAGAGGCTAAGTTATGCTTTTCTGAAGGATCTTTTTTGATATTAAACAATTCAAAATATGTCTCGTTAGGATTTTTTACTTTCTGAATAATCAATTTCCAATCGCCTTGGCGAACTGCTTGTCTACCACCTTCTTCATGAAATTCCCAATAGAAGTAATCCTGTTTCTTTTGTTTTCCTTTCCCTAATAATGTTGGGACTATAGATACACCATCTGTATAAGCTTCATTGGGAGCATCTGCAAGTTCCAATACTGTTGGCATAATATCCCAAAAGGCGGCAGGTTGTTCTATAACTTGATTAGCTTTAATTTGATTTGGCCAATAGGCAATAAATGGAGTACGTAAACCACCTTCATATAACGAGCGCTTTATTCCTTTAAATTGCCCCGAGCTATTAAAGAAATCTGGATCTGCTCCACCTTCTTTGTGTGCACCATTGTCACTAGCAAACATCACGATTGTATTCTCAGCTAG
The DNA here is from genome assembly GCA_947630335.1 of uncultured Sphingobacterium sp. Taxonomy (GTDB): domain Bacteria; phylum Bacteroidota; class Bacteroidia; order Sphingobacteriales; family Sphingobacteriaceae; genus Sphingobacterium. The sequence goes on along the minus strand of CANRHE010000005.1, from coordinate 1,161 downwards.
CCCTAATTCATTTAGTTTCTCTATTATTTGCCCTACATGTAGATCTAGTCTTGCAACCATAGACGCATACATAGCTCTCGGTTTATCGACATTAGCATAATGATTATGCTTGAAAGGGGTTTCTTCAAATTGGTTCTCGTAGATACGATATAGGCTATCTTGAGGACCAGCTAATTCGGCATGAGGTAATACTGTAGGTACAAATAGAAAGAAAGGATTATCTTTATTTTCATCTATAAATGCTAAAGTTTTTTCTTGGATTAAATCAGCGGCATATACATTTTGATCTTTAAATTCTACTTTCTCTTGATTATCCCACAGGTGGGTAGGATAGTATGTATGAGCCTGTCTTTGGCAGTTATAGCCATAGAAATTATCGAATCCCTTTCTATTTGGATCTCCTGAAGTACCCACCATACCTAATCCCCATTTTCCAAATGCGCCAGTAGCGTATCCTGCATCTTTCAACTGCATAGCAAAGGTGACTACAGAATCTACTAATGGCTCTTGACCTTCGGGCTCTAATTCTTTGTTACCTCGTATATAAGTATGTCCTGTATGTTGACCGGTCAACAGTGATGAGCGTGATGGAGCACATACCGAAGTCCCCGTATAAAACTCCGTAAATATCATACCTTGTTTAGCAAGATTATCCAAATGAGGAGTTTTGATTTTCGTTTGTCCATATGCACCTATATCCGCATAACCCAAATCATCCGCTAGTATGAATACAATATTAGGTTTTTTCTGTTGCCCATATGACATGGATATACCTGACATAATAATAAATGATCCTAAAAGGAGCTTCTTGATCATGTTTTAATCTCTTAATCGTTTAAAAAAGTTTACAAATAATCGCTAAATATAGATTTTTAAACGGTTGCAATCAAGATAATGTCGTATCATAAGTGCTACATAATAATTTTTCTTGCTGCCCTCATAAATGGACTTTAATTGATACTTTAGTATTCATCTGTCTATACAAATCTAGTGAGGATTTTTTTTAGAGTTTGTCAAACATTATAATTGATTCGCTTTTTAATTCTGATAAAAGATTTTTTACAATATTTTATTTCTTTATTTATGAATAAACGAGTTTTTGTTTTATATTTGTGATGATATATGAATTATTTAAGAAATATTTTCATTGAAGCCAATCGG
>CANRHE010000004.1 GCA_947630335.1 uncultured Sphingobacterium sp. | reverse complement strand
TTTATCTTTGCAGTTAACTTTATTGTTCAAGTATCAAACGTTCCCAAAAGGGACTCAATATATATAATATAATAATATGGGATGTGGCAGTTGCTCATCCGGTGGTTGTGGAAGTAGTGCAAAATTAGGTACTGTACCTGCAGGTTGTAATAACAATGGAACTTGCATGACTAGCGGATGTAATAAATTAGATGTATATGACTGGCTTTCCGACATGGATTTGCCTTCAAATTATAAACCTTTCGATATTGTAGAGGTACGTTTTAAAGGTTCTAGAAAAGATTTTTATATCAATTCAGAAAATTTGTATCTAGAAATGGGTGAGATGGTTGCCGTCGAGCCAACGACAGGTGGTTACGATATTGGACATGTATCCTTAACTGGAGAACTCGTTAGGTTACAGTTAAAGAAAAATAATATTGATCCAGAATCTGTTCAAAAGAAAATATATCGTAAAGCTAATGAAAATGATGTAGTTAAATTTAATGCGGCGAAAGAATTAGAATGGGAGACTATGCACAAAGCGAGAAAATTAGCTTTAGACCTTGGTCTTTCTATGAAAATATCAGATGTTGATTACCAAGGAGATAAAACTAAAGCTACATTTTTCTATACGGCTGAAGGACGCGTAGACTTTAGAGAGCTTATTAAGAAAATGGCAGAAGCATTTCGAATTCGTATTGAAATGCGACAAATTGGTATGCGACAAGAAGCTAGCAGATTAGGAGGAATTGGTTCATGTGGAAGAGAATTATGTTGTTCTACATGGCTTACTGATTTCAAAACAGTATCTACATCAGCGGCACGATATCAAAATCTTTCTTTGAACACATTAAAACTTGCTGGTCAATGCGGTAAATTAAAATGCTGTCTTAACTTTGAATTAGACAGTTACATGGATGCATTACGTGATATTCCTAATGATGTAAATCGTATTGAAACACAAAATGGAGTAGCATACCTTCAAAAAACAGATATCTTTAAAAAGATAATGTGGTTCTCATTTCCGGGAGAAGAGAGTTGGATTCCATTAACAATTCAAAAAGTAAAAGAGCTTTCTGAAATGAATAAAACTGGTATCAAACCAGTAAGTTTAGAATACATTCCAGAACAAAAAGAAGTTAAAAAACCTATAGTTTTTGATTACGAAAATGTTGTAGGCCAAGATAGTTTGACTCGTCTAGATGATAAAAATAAAAGACGTAAAAAAAGAAAATCAAAACCAAAACAAGCTATTTCATCAAGCCCTGAACAAGCTAAGAAAATAGAAGAAATTAAAGTTTCACAAGAGCGTAAACCAAGAGAAGCTAAGTCTACTAACTATAATACAAATAGGCAAACAAACAATACTGTAAATGTAGAGATTACAAATGATAATCAATCTCAACCCAAAACTGATCAGCAAAAAAAGAAACGCCGTTATAATAATAGAAATAAAAATAGAAATAACAATAATCAAAATAAAGGTGGCGAATAAAATCGTCACCATTTTTTATTAATATATGACAAAATATACTGTATTAAGCCTGATACTTATATTATGTACTGTAGCTTGTAATAATCATCCTATTATTGATGAAAGTAAAAGCATCAGTAATAGAGTGTGGTCGATTGAACAGCAACCAACATTTACTGTAAATATTAAAGATAGCTTAGCTTTATACACTATATATTTAAAAATAAGGCATACTAGCCATTATGATTATTCTAATATCTTCTTATTATTACACGAAAAAGGGGATAAATTAAAAGATACTAGTTATCTTAAAGAAATAAAACTTTCTCAAACTGATGGTAAATGGATTGGAAAATCTATAGCATCATTATATGAAGTAGAATATCTGGCTATGAATAATTTTAGCTTTCCAGATACTGGAAAATATACCTTCACAATTCAACAAAATATGCGTGATACGCAACTAGAAGAAATTGTCGATGTAGGTATTAAAATCTTAAAACAATGATTAAGATTATTCGTTGGTTATTATTACCAATAAGCCTGATTTACGCTGTTATAATAAGGCTTCGCAATGTATTGTATGACAACCAAATTTTTAAAAGCCAATCATTTAGTATACCTACAATTGTCATCGGTAACCTAGCTATCGGAGGAGCTGGAAAAAGCCCGATGACTGAATATTTAATTAGAATTCTAAAAGAAAAATATAAAGTAGCGACCTTAAGTAGAGGATATGGACGTAAAACTAAGGGTTTTAGATTTGTTGAGTCTACATCTACTGCATTAGATGTTGGAGATGAACCTCTTCAATTCAAACGAAAATTCAATGATATCATTGTAGCTGTATGTGAGGATAGGTGTACTGGTATACAAAAACTAGAATCATACGCAGATGTAATTATATTAGATGATGCTTTTCAGCACCGTAAATTACAAGCAGGAATAAACTTATTGCTATTTGATTTTAATTCACTATTCTATCCTATAATGCCTTTGCCTACAGGTAACTTTAGAGATAACTTTTCTTCGACTAAACGAGCCGATTATATAGTGATTTCAAAATGCCCTTTAGATATTTCTGAAAATAATAAAAAGCACATTGAAAAAATCATTAGAAAATACTCAATTGCTCCAATTTTTTATAGTACTATTAAGTATAGCTATCCTCAGCGATTTCAAAACCCTACAGAAAAAATTGATAATTTGAAAGGTTTTAATATTATTCTATTTTGCGGAATTGCAAATCCATCACCGCTAATTGAGTATCTTCAACAAGAAAATATTGTCAATATAATTCAATTTCCTGATCATCATAATTATAGTAATAATGATTACGAAAAAATTATAAATACTTATGAAAGCTTATCAGCGAATCAAAAGATTATAATCACTACCGAAAAAGACGTACAACGTATTACAACATCAGCCTTTTCTAATTATCCCTTATACTATATTCCTATTGAGATTAATATTAAAGCTAATAATGGTTCAACATTAAATAACTACATAGAGTCTTACGTAGATATGGCTAAAAATATCATAAAAAAATAGTTATAAAAAAAGGGATTCTAAATAGATTCCCTTTTTTATAACTATTGAATATAATAATTTATACTCCTTTTAATTTTTTCTGAATATCTTGAACATAAGTTTTAAACTTCTTATCTGTTTCGATAAGATCTTCAACTGTTTGACAGGCATAAATAACAGTTGAATGATCTCGGCCTCCAAAAAAATTACCTATTGATTTTAAGGAAGATTTTGTATGACTTTTAGCTAAGTACATTGAAATCTGACGTGCCTGAACAATTTCACGCTTTCTTATCTTTGATTTCACCATTTCAACTGGAACTTCAAAATATTCACAAACCAGTTTCTGAATATAGTCCATAGAAATTTCTTTGTGTGTATTCTTCACAAAGTTCTTTAACATAGATTTTGCTAGGTTAAGATCAATTTCCTTTTTATTTAATGTTGATTGAGCTAATAATGAAACCATTGCTCCCTCTAATTCTCGTACACTATTATCTATCTGTGTAGCAACATATTCAACAACATTTTCTGGTAATTCGATTCCATCAGAATACATTTTCTTTTTTAAGATAGCCATACGAGTCTCCAAATCAGGAATTTGAATATCTGCTGATAATCCCCATTTGAAACGACTTAATAGACGCTCTTCTAAACCCGATAAGTCCTTAGGAGCTTTATCTGAGGTCAAAATAATTTGCTTACCTGACTGATGTAAATGATTAAATACATGGAAGAAAATATCTTGTGTTTTCTCCTTTCCAGCAAAATTATGAACATCATCCATAATGATTACATCCATTGCTTGATAAAAGTTAACAAAATCATTAATTGTATTATTTTTTAATGAATCAACGAATTGCTGACAAAACTTTTCACAAGAGACATATATAACTAATTTGTCTGGAAGATTTTTCTTAATTTCATTCCCTATAGCTTGTACCAAATGAGTCTTTCCAAGCCCCACATCGCCATATAACATTAGAGGATTAAAAGATGTTCCTCCTGGCTTATTCGCAACAGCAAAACCAGCGGAACGCGCTAATCTATTACATTCTCCCTCAACAAAATTATCAAATGTATAATTTTGATTTAATTGTGGATCAACTTGTAATTTTTTTAAGCCTGGAATAACAAATGGATTTTTAATATTTTTATTAAGCGTTACTGGCACAGGTATTGATTGCTTCTTCGCTTCAGCCCCATTTCCATTTGATGGTAAATTGGTTGTGTACGGCGTATTTGCTGAAGATTTCTCTACCACAATATTATATTCTAATCTTCCCTGTTCTCCAAGAAACTTTTTCACGGTTTTACGAAGAATACCGACATAATGCTCTTCTAACCATTCGTAAAAAAATAAACTCGGAACCTGAATAGTTAAAACGTTTCCCTCCAAACGAACCGCCTTAACCGGTTCGAACCATGTCTTGAAACTTTGCGCAGGAATGTTGTCTTTTATCACCTGAAGACAATTATTCCAAACACTAGCATACGTTTTTTCCATTCCTAAATTGTTAATAACTTGATACCCAATAATTGACACAAAAACTGTTTAAAACTTTCTCTATCAACGAAGATGATAATTTTTTTTGAGGTAAAAAAGATAAACATGAAAAAAATAACAACAAACTGATTTACTGATATTTAAGTGATAAAATATTAAATTATTACATTGACATTTTAATCATAACATATTTATCCACATCAGCTAAATTCAATAGTATATACCTATAATTTAGATTAATAACAAAGATTTCTCTTAATAAATGTTGAGAACTTATTATTATCTTTAAAATAAATAAATTTAACTATAATATATAAAAAAAGTCATAATTTCTTATGACTTTTTTTATGTATTATTCAATTATTTAGCACTATCCAACTAATACCTTTGTTGTAAAGGACTTAGCCATTTTTCTAACTTCTTCTACAATTGATTTTAAATCATAGCCACATATACCCCATAATTCTTTTTGATCCCCATGTTCAATAATTTGGTCAGGAATACCAAGACGAATAATTTCTGCTGAATATTTATTATCAGCCATAAATTCTAATACAGCGGAACCAAATCCTCCCGGTAAAACGCCATCTTCAACAGTAATTACCTTTTTGAATGATTTAAAGACTTCATGTAGTAACTCTACATCCAAAGGTTTAACAAAACGAATATCATAGTGCGCAGGATATATCCCTTCACTATTTAACTGTTGAAGTGCTTTAGATACCTCATTACCAATATGTCCAATACTAAGTATAGCTACCTCTTCTCCATCAACTAATTTTCTACCTTTTCCTATAGTCAATTCTTTAAATGGTCTTTTCCAATCAGGCATGACACCATTACCTCTAGGATATCGAATTACGAATGGCCCCATATCATTTAATTGAGCAGTATACATCATATTACGTAATTCTTCTTCATTCATTGGAGCAGCCACGACGAGGTTAGGAATACATCGCATAAAAGCAATATCATATGCACCATGATGAGTAGGGCCATCTGCTCCTACAAGACCTGCTCTATCTAAACAAAATACTACATTCAACTTCTGAAGTGCTACATCATGTATAACTTGATCATACGCACGTTGCATAAATGATGAATAAATATTACAGAATGGTACTAATCCTTGAGTTGCAAGACCAGCACTAAAAGTAACAGCGTGTTGTTCAGCAATACCAACATCAAATGCCCTGTCAGGCATAGCATTCATCATTATATTCATAGATGAACCACTTGGCATAGCAGGGGTAATACCCATAATTTTAGGATTATTTTCTGCTAGTTCAACTAAAGTATGTCCAAAAACATCTTGGTATTTAGGTGGTTGTGGTTTCTCATACTTAACTTTTTTGATTTCCCCAGTGATCTTATCAAACAAGCCAGGAGCATGCCAAGTTGTTTGATCTTTCTCCGCTAAAGCATAACCTTTACCTTTAATGGTGACTGCATGTAATAATTTAGGACCAGGGATATGCTTCAAATCTTCTAGGGTCTTAGCAAGTTTTGTAACATCATGTCCATCAACTGGACCAAAATATCTAAAATTTAATGCTTCGAATAAATTAGAATTCTTTAATAAAGTTCCTTTGATACTTTGTTCAAGTTTTTTAGCCCAACCATATGCGTCAGGACCATTTTTAGAAATACGCGATAATACAGCTACCAAATCATCTCTAAATTTATTATAACTCTTTGAAGTAGTAATACTTGTTAAATATTCCTTTAAAGCACCGACATTAGGATCTATAGACATACAGTTATCATTTAATATAACTAATAAGTTAGATTTTTCGATACCAGCATGGTTAAGTGCCTCAAAAGCCATTCCACCAGTCAATGCACCATCGCCTATAACAGCTACATGTTGCCTATCTTTCTCTCCTTTATAAGCTGATGCTACTGCCATACCCAAAGCTGCAGAAATAGAAGTAGAAGAGTGTCCCACACCAAATGCATCATACTCACTTTCTTCACGTTTTGGAAATCCTGAAATTCCACCTAATAATCTATTCGTATGAAAATTATCTCTACGTCCAGTAAGAATTTTATGACCATAGGCTTGATGCCCTACATCAAAAACTAATTGATCATATGGTGTATTTAATGCATAATGTAAAGCTACTGTAAGCTCTACAACACCCAAACTAGCGGCAAAATGACCGCCATTTACAGAGACTACATCTATAATATATTGTCTGAGCTCCTTACTTACATTTTCCAAGTCAGATACATTTAACTTACGTAAATCTGATGGAAAATGAATATCCTTTAAAAGTGCTCCCGCTTCAATTTGCATACCAAAAAAGTTTCAAAATTAGATACAAAGTAACAACAATTTCCTTAAACTATCACAATCATAGTATACAAAACTTAGACCATTTCTTTATTTGTTTATAACTGAATATTAGATTCCAATTGTTATTTTTGGAATAAGTTTATGGAAACACCAAATTACGAAATAAAATTAGAACAGTTCGAAGGACCTTTTGATTTATTACTTTTTTTTATTGAACGTGATGAATTAAATATTCATGACATTCCTATTTCTAAAATAACTGATGACTTTTTAGGTTACATCCAAAAAATGCAATCTTTAAATATTGAATTAGCATCGGAATTCATTTTTGTAGCTTCGACATTGATGAGAATAAAAGCAAAAATGTTATTACCAAGACCAGATTTAGATGAAAACGACAATGAGATTGATTTAAAAAAACAATTAGTTCAAAAATTAATCTTGTATAAACAATTCAAAGACGTTTGTGAAAACTTAAAAACTCTAGAAGCTAATCGTGAAAAATTACATCACCGAGGGAATATAACTTACGATTTAAAAAATACTAGACGTCAAATATCAGAAGAAGAATTAGCATCATTTGATTTATATAAATTAATGATGGTTTATGAAAAAATGATGTATAATTATACTCATCGTGTACTTCCTATAACTCATACAGTTGTCAAGTTTCCATATACTATTGAACAACAAAAAGCGGCTATAGCAACTTTATTAGATTTAAACAAAAAATTAGATTTCCAAAAAATTCTTCAAAATTCAGAAAATAGGGTGCAATTCGTATTTAACTTTCTTGCTATATTAGAAATGTTGCAACAAAAGTTATTAGAAATCGAAGTAGGATTAGGCTATAATAATTTTTCAGTTGAAAATAGAAATCCAAATAAAGTAGAAAATAACACGGAAGAAATAGAAAATTAAGATTTCATTTTCAATGAATCTAATACGGACTTTAAATATGAAAAATGTGCATTTCTAGACAAATCCGATAAATGTCTTAGAGCTACAATACCAGAGGACAATATCTTTGAATTAGTATTACTAAAAGAATTAATAAGTTTTTCTAAGTTATCTTCATTCAAGTAATCATCTACAATTCCAAGTGATATTGCCTTCTCCAAATCAAAATAGTCTGTTTCTAAACAAAGCTGTAATACTTTTTTCTCTGGTAATACTTTTAATAAACTTGACATAACTTGAAAGGGAAAGATACCCAACGCAAGCTCGGGTAAACGAAATTGTACTTCTGGCTTACAAAATACATATGTACACCCTAAAAGAATTAAAAAACCACCTGCGATTACATTTCCTTCTACAATCGCAATACTTGGTTTATGTAGCTTATCAAAAACTTCACCCAAAGAAATATTTATATTCTTTATTCTTGGATTAGTGATATCTAGAGCTGGATTATTAAATGTGTTCAAATCCATTCCAGCACAAAAAATTGAACCTTTAGCCTTTATTAATACAATTTTAATATCTTCATCATTATTAAATAATTCAAAAGCATGATGAATCTCATTGACCATAGTAGGGGTAAAAGCATTGCGTTTCTCAGAACGATTTAAAATCATATATGCTCTAAAACCTACTTTCTCTACCTGAATATATTTATAATTTATCATTCGCAATCATAGTTTGAAAAGAATCCATTAACTTCTGTATAGTTTGAGTATTAGAAATACTAAATTTATCAAGTAATAATTCTGTAGGAACATTTCCTACTAAATCATCTTGCGCAAATGGACACCCACCATAACCTAAAAAAGCACCCTCAAAACGTCTACAACCAGCATCAAAAGCAGCATTTACTTTTAATAAAGCAGACTCTATTCTACTATGAAGATGCATACTAAAGTCTAAATTAGGAAAGCGAATACCTAATTCTACAAACAAAGATCTAATCTGTTCAACTCGCGCTTCTCCTGTGGTATCTGCGATAGAAAAACGTTTTATTCCTAATACAGATAATTTTTCAACCCAATCAAAAACTACGCTTTCATTCCAAATATCTCCATAAGGATTTCCAAAAGCCATAGATATATATATGACTAATTCTTGGTTAGAAGAAGCTATCAATTTAATAATATCTTGAACTCTTGCATAAGATTCATTAATCGATGAATTTCCATTACGTCGTTGAAATGTCTCTGAAATTGAAAAAGGATAGCCTAGATAATCGATTTTTTCAAATTTATTAGCAATTTCTGCTCCCTTTTCATTAGCTACAATAGCTAACAATTTTGTAGAATTACTTTTTATCAATCCATCCAGCACCTCTCTAGAATCTTTCATTTGAGATACTACTTTTGGAGAGACAAATGATCCAAAATCTATATATTCAAAAAGATTACTATCCAGTAATTTATTAATATAAGTAATCTTATTTTCAGTGGAAATAAAATGTTTAATCCCCTGAATCGCATCTCTAGGACACTCTACAATATTTACATTATCCACCAATATCCTTTTGTATTTCACGTGATATTACCATCTTTTGAATCGCACTAGTACCTTCTCCTATAGTGCATAATTTAGCATCTCTAAAAAATTTTTCAGCGGGATAATCTTTCGTAAATCCATAACCACCATGGATTTGCACAGATTCATTAGACACTTCGACAGCTACTTCAGAAGAATATAACTTTGCCATTGCACTCTCTTTTGTTACAATACTATTATTATCCTTTAAATATCCAGCACGACGAATTAATAACTCAGAAGCATCGATTTTTGTAGCCATATCTGCTATTTTAAAAGAAACATCTTGAAAATTATATATTTTTTTTCCAAATTGTTCTCGTTCATTTGCATATTTTAAGGCACATTTATAGGCACCACGAGCTATTCCCAGTGATAGAGCAGCAATAGAAATTCGTCCTCCATCAAGTAATTTTAAAGCCTGAACAAATCCATTACCTATCTCTCCAATTATTTGATCTTTATGAACTCTACAATTATCAAAAAATAAAGAAGCTGTCTCCGAAGCGCGCATGCCGAGTTTATTCATTTTATGCCCCGAAGAAAAACCTTCAGTTCCTTTCTCAATAATAAAAGCTGTCATTCCATGTTTATCATTTTTATGACCAGTTCGAACCATCACTACAGCAACATCACCCGATATTGCATGAGTAATAAAAGTTTTTGAACCATTTATAATCCAATAATCCCCATCCTTCGTTCCAGTAGTCATCATTCCACCCGCATCAGAACCTGAACCAGTCTCCGTTAATCCCCATGCGCCTATCCATTCTGCTGAAGCTAATTTGGCTAAATATTTTTTTTTCTGTAATTCATTACCAAAGGAAAGAATATGATTTGTACATAAAGAGTTATGAGCTGCTAAGGACAATCCAATGGATCCACACACTTGAGATATCTCATCCAAAATTGTAATATACTCTTGATAAGATAATCCTGCTCCACCGTAACTTTCAGGAACAAGAACTCCCATAAAACCATATTCTCCCATATGTTTAAATAATTCTATAGGAAATTCTTGATCATCATCCCATTTCATGACATAAGGCTTAATATAATTCTTAGCAAATTCACGTGCACTATCACGTACCATTGCCATATGTTCAGTTTCGAAGGCATTGTACATAAAGATATTTTACTTAAGTTTATAAATAGTTTACAACTGCTATAACAAATATAAGTAATTTTAAACCAATAGTTTTCAATCATTTATAAACTATCATAAACACATATAATTATGCAAAATTTACTTAACTTACTTAATAAGAAAAGAGAACAATTATATTTAGGTGGTGGTATTTCCAAAATTGAAAAACATAAAGCACAAGGTAAATTATCAGCTTGGGAACGTATAAACTATATTTTAGACGAAGGAAAACCATATGTAGAGATTGGCCGATTTGCTGCTGACAATATGTATAAAGAAGAGGGTGGATGTCCGAATGGAGGGGTAGTGATTGTTTTAGGTTATATTCAAAATAGATTATGTATTGTAGTATCTAATGATGCAACAGTAAAAGCTGGTGCCTGGTTTCCAATATCAGGTAAAAAAAATATACGTGCCCAAGAAATAGCTATGGAAAACAATATTCCAATAATATACTTAGTTGATTCTGCAGGAGTATTTCTACCTATGCAAGATGAAATATTTCCAGATAAAGAACACTTTGGCAGAATATTCCGAAATAATGCCAAGCTATCTTCAATGGGAATACCACAAATAGCTGCTATAATGGGATCCTGTGTTGCAGGGGGGGCCTATTTACCTATTATGTCAGATTATGCTCTCATAGTTGAAGGTACTGGTTCTGTATTTTTAGCAGGTTCCTATCTTGTAAAATCTTCCATAGGTGAAATTATTGATAACCAATCATTAGGGGGCGCAAATACGCACTGTGAAATATCAGGTGTTACGGATAATAAATATCCAAATGACGAAAGTTGTTTAGAAGCAATTCGTGAGATAATAGATAAATTTGGAGAATCACCAAAAGCAGGTTTCTCCCGGAAAGATAGTATATTTCCCGCACTTGATCCCAAAACTATTTATACCAACTTACCTGAAGATCGTCTCAAACCATATAATATGCATCTTATACTAGAAGCAATTATTGATAAAGACTCAATGGAAGAATATAAAAAAGATTACGGAAAAACTATAATATGTGCATTAGCTCGCATTGATGGCTGGGCAGTAGGTATAGTAGCAAATCAAAGAGAAATAGTAAAAGCAAAAAAACCTGGAAATACTATTGAAATGCAAATGGGAGGAGTTATTTATTCAGATTCAGCAGATAAAGCAGCAAGATTTATAATGAATTGCAATCAACAAAAAATCCCTTTAGTTTTCTTCCAAGATGTTACCGGATTCATGGTAGGATCGAGGTCTGAACAAGGTGGTATTATTAAAGATGGTGCCAAAATGGTCAATGCAATGGCTAATTCGGTAGTACCTAAATTCACATTCATAATAGGTAATAGCTATGGTGCTGGAAACTATGCTATGTGTGGTAAAGCCTACGATCCGCGTTTAATCTACGCTTGGCCCACTGCACAAATGGCGGTTATGAGTGGCGCATCAGCGGGCAAAACATTATTACAAATTAAAGAAGCAAACCTTAAAGCTAAAGGAATTGAACTAAATGATTTAGAAAAAAATAACTTATTAGAAGAAATAGAAAATCAATATAATGAACAATTAAGTCCCTATTATGCTGCTGCACGTTTATGGGTAGATGGTGTAATTGATCCTATTGATACTCGAAAAATCATTTCAATGGGTATAGAAGCTGCTAATAATAACGTAGATATCAATCGATATAATGTAGGTATTATTCAGACCTAATAGATTCATAAATAGAATAAAAATTATGCAATGAAAAGGGATTTCTAACAATATCTTTTGATACAGATTCTTCTATCGAATTACCTTCAAAAATTTTCTTTATGGGGATTTCTAACTTTTTACCGCTCAAAGTGTAAGGTATATCCTCCACTTGATATATATAATCTGGGATATGTCTAGGACTATTTTCTTTACGCAAATTACTATTTATCAAAAACTTTAATTCTTCATCTAAAATTTGGGACTCTTTCAACTTTACAAACAAATACATATTAGACACTCCTTTATTATTATTTGCAGTAATTACTAGACTATCTATAATACTATCTATCACATTTACAGTATTATAAATTTCTGCTGTACCAATTCTTATACCACCACGATTTAGAGTAGCATCAGAGCGACCATAAATAATTATACCCTCTTTCAAAATTATTTTTATCCAATCTCCATGTGACCATATTCCCTGGTACTTCGTAAAATAGCTATCATAATACTTATAGTTCCCTTGATCATTCCAGAATAACAAAGGCATACTAGGCATAGGCTTAATAACAACTAATTCTCCAACTGCATTGCTAATAGACTTTCCTTCTTCATTAAATGCTGCTATTGCAGACCCTAAGGTTTTACATTGTATTTGACCAGCAAATACAGGTAACATAGTACACCCTGAAAGAAATGCAGAGCAAACATCAGTACCGCCACTTAAAGAGATAATATGTACATCTGGAAAATTATCTTGCAAGTAACAAAATGTTTCAGGAGAGAGAGGAGAACCCGTAGAGGCAATAACTTTAGGAAAATAATCTCTCACCGGTATATTAGATAAAGAAGAAAAATAACTTGCTCCAGCACCTAAATGGTCAACTTTTGCTTCGCGTATAAAGTTCCAAAAAGTATAATCATTAGAATGGTTAATAGCACCATCATATAAACACAAAGTAGCACCACATAATAATGATGACAAGGCATAATTCCACATCATCCAACCAGTAGTAGTATACCACAAAAAATTATCCCCTTTCTTTACATTTTGATGTAATGCTAATGCTTTATAATGCTCAATTAAAATCCCCCCCATACTATGCGTAATAGCTTTAGGTATGCCGGTTGTTCCTGAAGAATAAAGTATCCAAATTGGAGACGAAAATGGCACACGTGTAAAAATTAGTTTATCGGGTACAATTGATTCTAAAATTTCATTCCATTGAGAAGAATTGAGATCTACAATATTCTCCAAACTTGGGATAGAATTTTGCAGTAAAGAAATTATAGTCGATTTTCGGAATTGCTTACCATTATATTGATATTCACTTTGTATAAATAGCATTTTAGGCTCAATTTGAGAAAATCTATCCAAAATACTTTTATCCCCAAAATCTGGGGAACAACAAGACCATATAGCTCCCAAACTATTTACAGCCAAAAAAACAGCTATAGTATCAATAGTATTATTCAAAATACCAACAATTCTATCTCCTCTTTTTATACTTTTAGTTAATAAAAACTGTTGAATTTTACTTACTTTTTTCTCTAAATCTGACCATGATAATTCCACATACTCACTTAATTCATTACTAAATTTTATTGCAGGTATATGAGTATCTCTTTGTTTAAAAATATGCTCTGCATAACTAAGGTTTATACCCTCAAACCACTTTACATTAATAAAAGTATCATCTAATTCATTCCAATCTAAAACTTTAGTATATTGATTATCATACTGTAAATCAAAATAATCAATTATACTTTTCCAAAATATTTCTAAATTTTCAACAGACCAATTATGGAAGTCATCATAATTTTTAAAATAGATTTTATAATTATTTTCTATATATTGTTTATACTTCCATAGACATGAATCTTTTAAATTTTCAATAGAAGAAGTCCATAATTTTGTACTCATGATATCAAAATTTAAGTTATTTTAAAAGTAATAAAAATTAACTTAAATAAAAATGGTCAATATCCAAATTGATACTGACCATTTAAAATTAGATTGATAAAGATATGATTTACATTATACATTTTTTTAATCCTGGAATGCTTTCCATCCTTGAGCCTTAATTTCATGTACATGCCCAGATTTAGAAATCATATTACAACCAGCAGAAGATTCTGTGATATACCCAATAACTGAAATATCTAGTTGTCCTTTTATTTTATCATAATCAGTCTGAGGAATAGTGAATAACAATTCATAATCTTCACCACCACTTAGAGCACAAACTGTAGGATCCAATCCAAATTCTCGAGCGGTTTCATATGTCATAGGATCAATAGGGATTTTTTCTTCATACAATTTACAACCAACATTTGAAGCGTTACAAATATGCAAAATCTCTGAAGCTAATCCATCCGAAACATCAATCATAGCGTTAGGCTTTATACCTAGATGACTTAATAATTCCACAACATCTTTACGAGCTTCTGGCTTTAACTGGCGTTCCACTATATAATCCTTTCCTTCTAGATCTGGTTGAATATTAGGGTTTTCTAAGAAAATATTCTTTTCTCTTTCTAATAATTGTAATCCTACATAAGCACCACCCAAATCACCAGATACACATAGCAAATCCCCTTCTTTAGCACCAGATCGATATGATATTTCTTCAGGAATAGCATATCCAATACTTGTTACGGATAGAATTAATCCCTGAGCGGAAGCAGATGTATCACCACCTATCAGATCTACATTATATTTTTTACAAGCAATGAGAGCACCTTCATAAATTTCTTCAACAGCTTCCAATGGAAACTTAGAAGACAATCCTATAGAAAATGTAATTTGAGATGCAATTCCATTCATTGCATATATGTCCGAAAGATTAACTTGTACTGCTTTGTAACCCAAGTGTTTAAGTGGTACATATCGTAAATCGAAATGAATACCTTCCAATAATAAGTCAGTAGAAATTAGAGTTTTCTTATTGGAAAAATCTAAAACTGCAGCATCATCTCCAATTCCCTTAATAGTTGATTCTTGTGATAATTCTATTGCTTGAGTCAAATGTTGTATAAGTCCAAATTCGCCCAATTCATTTATATCAGTTTTATCTGTATTTTCAAACATACTATTATATTATTCAATAACTAATTTAGTTAATTTAATATTAAAATTATAAACCTAATCTATCAGAAATTTCCAGCATACGTTCAATAGGTTTTCTGGATCTACGAATTACATCTTCTGTTAAAGTAACTTCTGGTAAATCATACTTCAAACAATTATATAGTTTTTCTAGTGTATTCAATTTCATGTGAGGACAATCATTACATGCACACGCATTGTTAGGTGGAGCTGGAATAAACTTTTTGTTAGGACTAGATTTCTGCATTTGATGTAAAATACCTGATTCAGTCGCAACAATGAATGTATCTGATTCGTTTTCTATTGTATATTTTAACATACCAGATGTAGATCCAATATAATCTGCTTCAGCCAAAATATGATCTTCACATTCAGGATGAGCAATAAATTTTGCTCCAGGATATTCTATACGTAATTTCTCAATTTTTTCACGTGAAAAAATTTCATGTACCATACAAGCACCATTCCATAACACTAAATCTCGACCTGTTTTACGTTTCACGTAGTCACCTAAATTTTTATCAGGACCAAAAATAATTTTTTGATCTTTTGGAAGAGACTCAACAATTTGTACAGCATTACTTGATGTACAAACAATATCTGATAAAGCTTTTAATTCTGCTGTACAATTGACATAAGTTATAACCATATGATCAGGATATTGCTCTTTAAATTTTGAAAACAAATGTGGAGGACATGAATCCGATAAAGAACAACCAGCTTTCAAATCAGGGAGTAATACTTTTTTTGATGGAGATAAAATTTTCGCAGTCTCTGCCATAAAATGTACTCCTGCAAAGACAATAACATCGGCATCAGTTTTTGACGCTTGTTGCGAAAGTCCCAAACTATCTCCGATATAATCTGCCAAATCCTGGATTTCCGCTTCTTGGTAATAATGTGCCAAAATTACAGCATTTTTCTCCTTCTTTAGTTTTTTAATTTCTTCGATCAAATCTAAGCTTGGATCAATAGGCAAGTCAATAAAGCCTTTTGCCTCTAAAGCTTTTTCAAAATTTGTATTCATTCCTGTTATGTATTTCGGTTAATCCATTTTGAGTAATCAACATCACAAAAGTAAACAAAGAAATTCAAACGAAATTCACATTCCTTTTTTTCAATAAATAATAATTCTTTTATATATAAGAGTACTTATTGTTTATTAGTCTGTGGAAAATGGGGATAACGTAGTATATTTTGTTTTTTTTTTGAACTTATTATTAGTTTATCCACATTTTATAAACATTTATAAACATTTTAGATACTGGTTATCAATTATATAATGTTTCACGTTTTTTTCTTTCCATAATTTTTTGTGAATTTTTAGTTGTCTACAAAATGTGGAAATCTCCCTAGTTTCACGTGATAACTTTTAATATCTATGTGGGTATTTCACGTGAAATGTGGAATAATAAATAGTTTTACTTTTTAATTCACCTTTTGTATACACGTTTTCCACATTATTTGTTAATATTGTTAGTCTAAATGATGAATTAACATATATGTCGGAAAGAAAAGTTGATTTTTTAGTAGTTGGGTCGGGAATTGCTGGATTAAGTTTTGCGTTGAAAGCCGCAAATGTTGGTAAAGTGTTAATAGTTACAAAATCTAACGAAGATGAGTCTAATACAAAATATGCTCAAGGTGGAGTGGCGGTAGTTACTAATCAGTCAGATAGCTTTGAAAATCATATACAAGATACCTTAGTAGCAGGTGACAATTTGTGTAATTCACAAATTGTGGAAAATGTAATTAAGGAGGGGCCAGATCGAATAGCAGAGTTAATTTCTTATGGTACTTTATTTGATAAAGAAGATTCAGGAGAATATAATCTTGCAAAAGAGGGAGGACATTCCGCTCATCGTATTTTGCATTACAAGGATATTACGGGATATGAAATTGAACGAGCTCTGTTAGCTAAAGTTCATGAACATCCGAATATTGAAATTTTGACTCATTATTTTGCTGTAGATTTAATCACGCAACATCATTTAGGTATTCATATTAATAAAAAATCTACTGATATTACTTGTTATGGGATTTATGCCCTTAATTCCTCAAATAATCGTGTAGAGAAGATATTGGCTAAAATTACACTTATGGCTACTGGTGGGGCAGGTCACGTGTATTCAAGTACAACAAATCCTACTATTGCTACAGGAGATGGTATTGCGATGGTTTATCGTGCTAAAGGAAAAGTACGTAACATGGAGTTTATACAATTTCATCCTACTTCTTTATATAATCCTTCTGAATATCCTGCCTTTTTAATCTCTGAAGCTGTTAGAGGCTTTGGTGGTATTTTAAGACGTAATAATGGTGATTCTTTTATGGAAGAATATGATTCACGTGGATCATTAGCTCCAAGAGATATTGTAGCAAGAGCTATTGATAACGAAATGAAAATTTCAGGTTTAGATTTTGTATATCTAGATATTACTCATAAGTCAAAATCGGAATTGTTAGCACACTTTCCGAATATTTATGAAAAATGCCTTTCGAAAGGTCTCGATATGAGTAAAGATTTTATTCCAGTGACTCCTGCTGCTCATTATTTATGTGGAGGTATTTTGGTAAATGAATTTGGAGCCAGCACAATTAAAAATTTATATGCTTGTGGAGAATGCGCTTCTACTGGTTTACATGGAGCTAATCGTTTGGCATCCAATTCTTTATTAGAAGCAGCAGTATATGCTCATCGTATTTTCGTAGACTCTTCTACTAATATTAAAAATATTAATTTTAAATTAAATATACCAGATTGGGACGATTCTAATACAAAGCTTTCTAACGAGGATATACTCGTCACTCATAATTTACGTGAATTACAAAAAGTGATGTCGGATTATGTTGGTATTGTGCGTTCTGATTTTAGACTCGAAAGAGCAATTTATCGTCTCGGATTTTTACATGAGGAGACAGAGTCATTTTATAAACGTACTAAGATGTCGGTTAAGTTGTGTGAACTAAGGAATGTTCTACAAGTGGCATATTTAGTTGTTAAATCTGCTATGTCCAGAAAAGAAAGTAGAGGATTACATTACACTACTGATTATCCCTTTCATTCTGATAAAATTGAAGATACAATCTTATAAATTACATTATGGCACTAATATTACCTGTTAAAGAATGTTTTCCATACATAGCTGCTGATACTTTTTTAGCGCCAAACTCTACTATAGTCGGGGATGTTACCATTGGTGAAAATTGTTCTATATGGTTCAATGCTGTGATTAGAGGTGACGTAAACTATATACGTATAGGTAACTATAGTAATATACAGGATAATGTCACTATTCATGGAACTTATGAGAAGAATGGTACAGACATTGGTAATTATGTAAATATTGGCCATAATGCATTAATACATGGGTGCGTTATACATGACTATGTTCTGGTAGGTATGGGAGCAATTATAATGGATAGGGCAGTTATACAAAGTAATGTGATTATAGCAGCTGGAGCCATAGTCTTGGAAAATACAATTTGCGAATCTGGCTATTTGTATGCTGGTATTCCTGCAAAAAAAATAAAGCCTCTTACTGAAGAGCAAGAGGCTTTATTAAAAAAACTTCCTCAAAACTATGTTTTATATTCTTCCTGGTTTAAATAGGAAGAATATAGAACTTAATTAAATTGAACATCAAGAGTCTCTAATTGTTCCCAATTAGGTCTTATTGTAAAAGTTTTATCCAAATACCAAATAGGCTCTGCTTGGGTTTTGCTATATATATCTGCACCGTCCCATCGACCGTTATTATTGATATCCTTAATTATTCTTATACTATATTTTCCTGATGGGAATTTAATATAATCTACTTTATTAGTGTTTTTTATTATTTTTCGATCGAGTACTTTTGTATTTTTGTCATCAATTAGCTCTATAATGTATTGTTGATCCGGAATGAGATTGTTAACCGTAAACTTGATATCGCCATAATTATTATTTTCATCTAGCGTAAATTTATACTTTTTCTCCTTGTTGAATTCCTCAAAAAAACCTGTTATTGCTTTTTCTTCGATTGTTAATTCATAATTCTTTTTTGGCTTCCAATTAAATCTTAGATGGTACAAATTTGTATCTATACTATCTTGTTGTAACTGGAAATTTTTACGTTCTATACTATCTTCTTTTAAAATTATTTTTTCCTTTGTTATGTTATCAATAGGAATTTTTGATGTTATAGTAAAGTGAGTTGTTCTGTCTACTTTATTATTGACATTAGTAATAGGCTCGATGAAACGTTCGTATTTATCATTTTTTGATCTCCTAAGTAGGGTAGTATCCAGAATAGTATTTTTGTCTTTAATTTCAAACTTGACACTATCAAAGTCTAACGCTCTTAAAAATATGAATGCAGAATCTTTACTATTCGAGAAGTTAATTATTTGATCATTTTTATCCAAGATAGGATGTAGTATTTCTATCCTTGGGGTATCAATAGGCTGGTTAAATACTAATGTAATCCTTCCATCTTTTTCAATTTTTTTATCTAATGTTCTAAATTTTTGAGGCTTTCCTTTTGAAAATTCTATTTTTATATCTGAAACATTTTTTGATAAAACTATACTATCTTCCAAAAATCCTAATTCTTCCTCATGAGTATTGTAAATTCTATCATTATTTAAATCCTTTAAGGCATATATTTTATAGGTATCTTCTCTAAGATTTTTAAACTTAAATAAACCTGCAGAATCTACACTAGTATATATATTAGCTTTTTTCTTACCAAATATGGAATCTTGACTTATTGGAATCAAAAGTATACGTACATCTTTATCCTGTTTTTTGTCAAACTTTTTAGTAAATGCATTTTTAACGGAACCTGATATTTCCAGGGAATCTAGTTCAGGACCAGTTGCAAATACATAGGAATAATTAATTAAAGGATTCCCTTCGTTATAATCCACTAGGCCTTTACCGAAATTAATGGTGTAAGTTGTGTTTTTTTCTAAAGAGTCGGGGAGGGTAATATGTAGACTTTTTTTCTTTACTTTATAGATCGGTTGTTTATCTACATCGGGAGAAATACTAAATTCTTTTCCTACGTTATTCAATTTGATATACTCATCAAATTGAATAACGATATTTTTTGCCTTAAAATTAGTACTAAAATTAGGAGGAATTTCACTTAAAACCTTTGGAGGAATTGTATCCTTTGGTCCACCTGTAGGTCTTGCCATATTAGCACACCTTGGTAGACTTAGCGATATAAGTATTGTAAATAAAAGAAAAACAAATCGTGTTAATTTGGACGAATTGTTAATTGTATTATTCTTAGAATCTTTGATATTATTTCTATCACCTATCATAATGAAATATGTTACCTATAGCATTCATTTTTTAATTCATATGTACCATTAAGATACTAATATCAGAAGGCGATACTCCAGATATTCTGGAAGCTTGTCCTAATGTCCTAGGTTTTACTTTTAATAATTTTTCTCTTCCTTCAATTGATAACGAAGTTAATGAAGAATAATCGAAATTGGGATTTATTTCTTTGTCTTCCATCTTTTTCATCTTATTAACTATCTCCATTTCTTTTTCAAAGTAACTGTCATATTTCACTTTGATTTCTGTTTGTTCAATAGTCTCTTGATCATACTTAGAAAGTTCATTTCTAAAATTTTCATCTGCTTCCGCCAGTTGTTGAATATGAATATGAGGTCGAGTTAATATATTGAATAACCTTGTCTTTTGATTTAAGACTTGAGATCCTTCTCGTTCTAATATAGGGTTTATATCCTCTGAAGTAACAGAATTATTTTTCATAAAATCTATTAGCACGTCAGAGTTTTTTATTTTATCTTCTACCTTTTGTAATCTTTCATCAGATACTAGACCGAGTTTATGGGCGATAGGAGTAAGACGAATATCAGCATTATCTTGACGAAGTAATAGTCTATGTTCCGCTCTTGATGTAAACATGCGATAAGGTTCTTCTGTACCTTTTGTTACTAAATCATCAATTAATACTCCAATGTATGATTCCGAACGTTTTAGAATTAATTCATGTAGATCGTTAATTTTTTGATGGGCATTGACTCCTGCTATGAATCCTTGTGCAGCAGCTTCTTCATATCCTGTAGTTCCATTAATTTGACCTGCAAAAAATAGATTCGATACTTTTAAAGTTTCTAATGTCAAATCTAATTGCATAGGTGGAAAATAATCATATTCTATGGCATATCCTGGTCTATACATTTTAGCATTTTCAAAACCTGGTATTAGTCGCATTGCCTTTTGTTGTACTTCTTCAGGTAATGATGTAGAGAATCCATTAACATATATCTCAACAGTTCTAAAGCCTTCAGGTTCTACAAATATTTGATGTCTATCTCTTTCAGCAAATCGGTTTATTTTATCCTCAATTGAAGGGCAGTATCTAGGGCCAAGTCCTTTAATTCTTCCCGTAAACATTGGTGATTTGTCAAATCCTGTTTTCAGTATATCATGTACTTTATCATTCGTATATGTTATCCAACAACAGCGTTGTTCTTTGGGTACCTCTACATCAGTAAATGAAAATTTACTGGTTGTTGTATCACCCCATTGTTCCTCCATAACTGAATAATTCAAACTTCTACCATCCACGCGGGGAGGGGTACCTGTTTTCATTCTTCCAGATTCAAATCCAAGAGATACTAATTGTTCTGTTAATCCGGTAGCAGACTTTTCGCCTGTTCGACCTCCACCAAATTTTTTATCCCCAATATGTATTATACCATTTAAGAATGTTCCATTTGTTAGTATGACAGCATCCGATTCAATACGTATTCCTAATGAAGTAACTACTCCTTTGGCTACACCATTTTCTACTATCACTTCTTTTACCGTATCTTGCCATATATCTAAATTAGGAATTGATTCTAATTGCCATCTCCATTCCTCCGCAAATCGCATTCTATCATTTTGAGAACGGGGACTCCACATAGCAGGGCCTTTTGATTTATTTAGCATTCTAAATTGAATAGTGGATTTATCAGCTATAATTCCGGTGTATCCACCCATAGCATCTATTTCTCTAACAATTTGTCCTTTTGCTACTCCACCTATTGCAGGGTTACAACTCATTTGAGCAATTACACCCATGTTCATTGTTATTAATAGGGTAGTCGACCCAAGATTTGCCGCCACGGCAGCTGCTTCACAACCAGCATGACCACCACCGACAACAATTACATTATATTTGTTAAACATATTTTAAGAGTTTCACGTGGAACATGTGAATTTCTCATTTATTCCACGTTTTATTTTTATATTAATTCACCTAATTCTAGCCAACGTTCTGATTTGTTTTCTAAACTTTTTTGAAGGTTCTCAATTTCTTTAGACAACTCAGAAAGTGCTGTATGATCTGTCATTAAATTTAATTCAATAGTTTTGTTTGCTATTAATTGTTCTAGCTCTTGAATTTCATTTTCTAAAGATTCATATTCTTTTTGCTCTTTATAGGATAGAGTTTTCTTCTCTTCTTTTTTGACTTCTTGAATAGATTCTTTTTCTTTTTGCGTTTTGCTAGCTAACTTTTCTTCCTTTAATCGTAATTCCTCTTCATATTTATAATCAGCGTAATTACCGTTGTAAATAGTAACTTGACCCTCACCATCAAAGATGAATAACTGTTCCGTAAGTTTATCTATTAAATATCTATCGTGAGAAACTAATACTAATACACCTGGGTAATTCATAAGGAATTCTTCCAGCACATTTAATGTGTCAATATCCAAATCATTAGATGGCTCATCGAGAATTAAAAAATTTGGATTAGCCATTAACACACGCATCAATTGTAATCTCTTCTTTTCCCCACCACTTAATTTACTGATGAGTCCAAATTGTTTTTCAGGAGGGAAGAGGAATAATGTTAAAAGTTGCGAAGCTGTCAATGTATCACCATTAGCCATTTGGATATAATCGGCTATATTTTTTACTACGTCAAGTACACGTTCGCCTTCATTGAACTGTAAACCCGCTTGGTGATAATAGCCATATTTAGTTGTTTCTCCGACCTCAATAGTTCCCGAATCTGGAGTAAGCTGATTTGTAATCAAGTTTAAAAATGTACTTTTTCCTGAACCATTTTTACCAGCTAAACCAATTCTATCTCCTTTTTTAAAAGTGTAAGAGAAGTTTTTTATGATACCTTTATTTTCAAATCCTTTAGATATATTATCTAATTCTAATATTTTCGAACCCTGTCTCGAAACCTTTACGCTTAATTTAACTTTATCTTGGGTTCTTGGACCTTTCGATTTTTCTTCTAAGTCATAGAAAGCTTCAATACGTGCTTTAGATTTTGTGCCTCTTGCTTTTGGTTGACGGCGCATCCACTCCAGCTCTTTAGTTAATAAGTTACGGGCTTTATCTGCAGAGAGCACATCATTGTATTCGCGCTCCGCTTTCTTTTCTAAAAAATATGCATAGTTACCTTTGTAAGTGAAAAGCTTTCCTTTATCTAATTCTCTAATTTCTGTACACACACTATCTAAGAAATAACGATCATGAGATACCAGTAATACTGTTTTTTGGCCTGTAGTTAATAGTTTTTCTAACCACTCAATAGTTTCAATATCCAGGTGGTTGGTAGGCTCATCTAGAATATAAACATCCGGTTCATCAATGAGCAGCTTAGCAAGGGATAGGCGCTTTTTTTGGCCTCCTGATAGACTATCTATTTTTTGCTCGAAATTAGATATTGATAATCGGTTTAAAATAGTTTTAATATTGTATTCGTATTCCCAAGCATCTAAAGCAGTAAGTTGATCCGTTAAGTATTCTAGTTTTTTAGAATCAATAGGATCACTATTTAATAGTTCTTCATATTCTTTAATTAATTGCTGTTGCTCATTATCGGCACTAAATATAAAATCATTAATAGTGTCTAACCCCGTGAAGTCCGGTTCTTGGGGTAAATAACCTATTTTTATTCCTCTTTCTTTAACTACTTTTCCTGATTGAGGAGGGAAAACTTCTGCTAATATTTTTAATAATGTAGATTTACCCGTACCATTTATTCCGACTAAGGCAACTCTATCGCCTTTTAATAATCCAAAATGTAATTCTTTGAATAGCCATTTATCATTAAATGAATGTGCTATTTGTTCTGTGCTTAAAATACTCACGTGTTCTTTTTTATTTCTTCAGTTAAGTAGATGTGTGTTCCTAATTTATTTGAAAGAGCTATATTCACCATAGCTGTGGCTACAGTTCTAGCCTTTATACTTTTATAGTTCCTTAGATTTCCGATAAGGAAAAAGTTTATAATATGCATTATTGCTTTAGAGATATCCTCTAAAAATCTTTTTTCATTTCTTTTACCTAGAAGGATAGAAGGACGGAAAATAGAAGTAGAGGAGAAGTTTAAATTGATGAAAGCAGTTTCCATATCACCTTTCAATCGGAGATAAAAGTTTTTAGACTGAGGATTTGCCCCAATACTTGAAACTATATTTATATTGTAACAGCCATTTTCTTTTAGAGCCTTCGCCACTTCAATAGGATATTCTAGGTCAATTTTATAATACTCTTTGGGGTCAGGCGTTTTGCTTTTAGTTGTACCTAAACAATTGAAAAAATGATCAACTTGGATTTCTTTAATATAGTTTCGAATGTTATTTTGATCCGCTACTATATTAATCAGTTTATCATTTTTAAAGTCTAAGGGCTTTCTACTAACCGCATAGACCATATCATATTTATTATTTCGTAATAAGTATGATAATAGTTCTTTGCCTATCAATCCAGTGGCACCAAGTACTAAAGCTGTGTTTTCTTTCTTAGACATAATATTCCAAGAACAAAAATACATAAATAATTATTTAGAAACTCTACAATTGAAGTGTTTACTAGTTTTTTACACTATATTGTTAATTCAATCTATACGTTGCGATAAGATTGAAACGGGGGATTTGCACTTGGAATAGCATAGTATCTACCTCTCTAATCATTGTGAAGTATCCTTCCATGTATCCTATCTCAGATTGTAAATTACAACCAGATACATACTGATGCGATTCGCCAGGTGCCAAAATAGGTTGTTCACCGACAACACCTTCACCATCGACTTGTTTATGATTACCTAAAGAGTCAAAAATATCCCAATGCCTATTAAGGAGTTTAACGGTATAATCAGATGAATTTTTAATAGTTATGCGGTAAGCAAACATAAAATGCATATTATCAGGATTCGAATATTGAGGCTGATAGATACATTCTACAGATATACTAATACCGGCTGTTGATTGCGTAACCATAACTACAAAAATAATAAGTAACTATTATAAATCATAATCTTGTATAGCATTACACAAGATACCACATAGGATATTTGATAAGCCAATAGGGACTAAGAATAAAAATAACTATCTTCCTATTGGCTTAATGAACTATACAGTTGCTTTACGAATAGCGGGAGCTATTTTTGTGCCAAATATTTCTATTGCTTTCATCATATCTTTATGATTTGGACTACCCACATCCATATGTGCTGAGAAGCGTGTAAGTCCAAATTTTTCTTGGATATTTAAGATTTTATCTATGCTTTCGTTAGCGTCACCAATAATCAAGTGACCTAGACTAGATCTGCCAAAGTCATATTGTGATTTTTGATAAGGTGGCCAGCCACGAGATGCTCCAATTCGATTCATTTGATTGGAATAAAATGGGTAGTATGCATCACTTATTTCTTTACTATCCTCTCCAAAAAATGAATGCATATGCACACCTACTTGATATTTTGTCATATCATGTCCATTATCTTCATAAGCTTGCTTGTACATTTCAAATAACGGCATAAACTGTTCCCACGCACCACCGATAATAGCAAACATCACAGGTAATCCTAATTTCCCCGCTCTTATTACCGATGAAGTAGTGCCTCCAACGGCAACCCAAATGGGTAAACCATTTTCTGTGTGTCTCGGATAGATCTCTTGATTTATAAGTGATTTACGAAATTTACCAGTCCAATTGATAGTAGGGTTGGTTTTTAATTTCATTAGTAATTCTAATTTCTCTACAAATAAATCACTATAATTTTCTAAATCATAACCAAAAACAGGAAATGATTCAATGAATGAACCTCTACCTGCCATAATCTCTGCCCTTCCATTAGATAGTAAATCTACAGTGGCAAAGTCTTTATATAGCTTTACTGGATCTGTAGAACTGATAACAGATACCGCTGATCCTAATTTAATATTTTTTGTTACTGATGATGCAGCAGCTAAGATTATTTCAGGAGAAGCCACAGCATAGTCTGCTCGGTGATGTTCACCCATTCCGAAGAAATCTAAACCAACTTCATCCATTAGTTTGATCTCTTGAATTATTTCTTGAAGACGTTGTTGTGCTGATTGAATCTTACCTGTATGAGGGTCTATTTGAAGATCTCCAAACATACCAATTCCTAATTCTAACATAATTATTCTCCTTAGTTTTAATGTTTATACAAATATACTGCTGATTGGTAAGGTATTTATTAATCTAGATTAATAAAAAAGGGTTAGCAATTTAAATTACTAACCCTTTTTAGGGACTAACCGTGAATATATTCTTTTTTACCATAGGATTGAATGAGTTGACCTTCAAAATCCAACCATTCTTTCCATCGCTTATCGACATCTACGTCTGTGCTATATTTTCTCGCAAAGTTTAGGAATGTCGTATAGTGATTAGCTTCAGAAACCATTAAGTCATGATAAAACTGAGCTAATTCTTGATCTTTAATATTTTGCGATAATACTCTGAATCGCTCACAGCTGCGAGCTTCTATCATAGCAGCAAATAAAAGTCTATCTACAAAAGCTTGATTACGAGATCCATCTTTTTTCAAAAATTTCATAAGTTGGCCGACATAATCATCTTTACGTTCACGTCCCAATGTATAACCTCGTTCACTGATAATATTGATTACCATCCTGAAATGTTCCATTTCTTCAATAGCAATATCAGTGAGTTCAGTCACCAAATCTTGAAATTCAGGGTTTTGCGTAATAAGCATAATTGCATTTGATGCTGCTTTTTGCTCACACCAAGCATGGTCGGTCAAAATCTCTTCCAAATTTGACTCTGCTATATTTGCCCATCGAGGATCTGTTAATAATTTTAAACCTAGCATTATATTTTTGTATAGTAATATTTCAAAAATACGAAATACTTTCCACTAGAAAAAAGAAGCCCAATTACGGAAGTAATTGGGCGATAATTAGGTTTTAAGAAACTTCAAAACCATGTTCTTTTAATATTTCTGGAGGTACTCCTGTCCATACGCCAGGTCTATTTCCAGCATACCCTAAGTCTGCTATACCTTCTTTAGTAGTATAGAATCCCGATGCTGTCAAATCGCGCATCCTATTAAAAAAGCTAACGCCTTGTGCTACCTCGGGTTTTGCTTTTGAAGGATAGGCAATCTCTTCCACGATAGCTATTTGTTCGTCAGGACTACACTGTACAAAGGCATTATTGAATTTATTTAATGAATATACATCTAACCATTTGAGCCCACCGCGCATCGGTAATTTATGATCTGGTAAATCTTTAACAATAAATTCAATAAAAGCAGGAACACCTACTTCCGATGCTGATGGAGATTTATCATCTTTAGGGATGATAATATCGGCTAATACTGTAATGGTCGCCATTTCGTGATCCGTAAAAAACGTTTCTTCATAGAGTTTATTGGTACGTTCGTATTCAAACTCTTGTACGCCTGGCAATTTATCGGGATGACTAGTAGCTTCCGCTAATTTACTATCCTTTGTATTACAAGCATTGTTTGTAAAAACAGCAGCTGTTCCTGCGGCCAATAAGCCTAATGCTTTTAAGGAATCTCTTCTATTCATGTCTTAGCTGTTTAATTTACTTTTCTGATCTAATATATACTCTGAGGTACGCATCGATAGCGCGAGTATAGTCCATGTTAAGTTCTTATCACCTTGTTGTACAAAAGGACCCGCATCTACAACATATAGATTCTTACAATCGTGTGCCTGACCCCATTTATTTAATACGGACGTTTTCGGATCATTCCCCATACGTGTTGTTCCACCTTCATGAATGATCTTACCAGGATTAGCAAGGCCATACATGGTCTCTTTTCCTGGTATTGGAGAAGTAATTATAGCCCCCATATTATGCATGATTTCTTGAAAGGTGTCGATCATATGTTTCGCTTGCAAGATCTCATCATTAGACCACTTATAATTAAACTTTAAAACAGGAATACCGAATTTGTCAACCTTATTTGGGTCAATTTCACAATAGTTTTCTTTTCTTGCCAAGGCTGTACCCCGGCCATCCATTCCAACACTTGCACCATAGAAACGTCTATAATCTTGTTTTAAGGCTGTTCCATAACCGCCACTTTCTTGAGGCTTACCATCTACTCGAGGTACTTTATTATTATAATTCTGTACCCCATGATGAGATCCATACGAAGGCATTCCCATACCTCCCCAATATTCAATATGGTACCCCCGCGCAAAATCATTCTTTTTATTATCCCCTAACCATGGAGAATAGATATGTACAGATCCTACACCATCTTCGTTGTATCGTTTTCTATCTAATAGTTGAGGTAAGAACCCGCCTAAGCCAGCACCCGTAGAGTCGTGTAAATATTTACCTACTAGCCCTGAGCTATTACCTACTCCCGCAGGATGCGCTTTAGACTTTGAGTTCAACATTAATCGAGCACTTTCACATGCGCTTGCACCTAGAATAATCGTTTTAGCTTTTACAGAATATTCTTTTAAGTCTTTTGTGTTAACATAAGAAACACCTGTAGCTAGCCCCTCATCATTGGTAAGAACTTCTCTCACCATAGCATTGTCTATTACTGTCAAGTTACCCGTTTTGATGGCAGGAATGACTAAACAAGAAGAAGATGAAAAATCCCCATAGACTTTACATGATCGTCCACATTGTCCACAGTAAAAACATGTACCACGATCTTTATTACCAGGTAGAGCTTCAGTTAAAACTGCGCCACGCCCCGGAATAACTTTTACACCTGATTTGGCAGCACCACGCATAATATAATGTTCATTTAAACGTGGGGCAGGTGGTTTCATAAATATACCGTCTGGTTCATTAGGAAGATTTTCTACAGTTCCATAGATACCTACTAATCGATCCACGCGATCATAAAATGGCTTCACTTCTTCGTATGAAATTGGCCATTCATCCGTTAAACCATCTTTGGGTTTGAAGTCATCTGGCCCCATACGTAATGAAATACGTCCCCAATGGTTCGTTCTTCCACCCAGCATACGTGCTCTGAACCAATCGAATTCAGTACCCGCCTCTTTAGTATATGGCTCACCTTCTAATTGCCATCCGCCATAAGCCGCATCAAAATCCCCAAATGGTCTTGTTGTTCCAGCACCACGGCGAGGAGACTCATAAGGCCATCTTAATTGTAAGGCATCTACTGCTGGATCAAAAAATGGACCGGCTTCTAGCATCAATACTTTTAGCCCAGCATTAGCTAAAATATAGCCTGCCATACCACCTCCAGCACCAGAACCTACCACAATAGCATCGTAAACGGTACTATCCTCAATAATTTGAAAAGAAGTCATTATCTGGTTTATTAATTATATGTTTTACATTTGCAATGTATAAATATAGTCAAAAAGATTTTTTATCCTAGCTAAATCATATGTCAAAAGTATTGTTTATTGGATTGGTTTGGCCAGAACCTACATCTTCAGCAGCAGGATGGCGAATTTTGCATTTAGTAAAACTTTTGTTGCACAATCACCAAGTTCATTTTGTATCAGCCGCTACTAAATCACCATATTCATATGATTTAAAAAGCTTAGGTGTCACTGAGCATCAAATTGAACTTAATAACTCTTCGTTTGATCACTTTGTAAGGGAATTGAATCCATTCATCGTTGTTTTTGATCGATTTATGATAGAAGAACAATACGGATGGCGAATCACCGAAAATGTACCGAATGCTCTAAAAATATTAGATACTGAAGATTTACATTTTTTGCGCTTAGCAAGACAGGAAGCGTTTAAAAAAGATAAACCTATTCATATTTATAATGATACTGCCAAGCGTGAAATTGCTGCCATATTACGGTGTGATTTATCATTAATAATATCGGAGTTTGAGATGGAGTTATTAAAAAATAAATTTAATGTAGAAGCCGATAGACTTTTTTTCCTACCATTTCAAGAGAATAAACTAGCTATTCAGGATAAACGGAATAATTATAACGAACGAGCAAATTTTGTATTTATTGGGAACTTCATTCATGAACCTAATTGGCGAACCGTAGAAGTATTGAAAAATAAAATTTGGCCCATCTTAAGACGCAAAATACCTCATGCCGAATTACATATTTATGGTGCATATGCCTCCGAAAAAGTAAACCAGTTGCACAATCCTAAAGAACGTTTTTTTATTAAAGGTAGAGCAGATAATGCACGGGATACTTTAGAAGAATATAAGGTTTTACTGGCTCCAATTCCATTCGGAGCAGGTGCAAAGGGTAAGTTTGTTGATGCCATGTTTTCGGGTACACCTTCAGTAACTACTACGGTAGGAGCAGAAAATATGCATATCAATAATCAATGGGGGGGATACATAGCAGATAACATGGATGAGTTCATCGAACGAGCAATTTATCTATATACTCATCAGGATGTATGGTATGATTTTCAAAGGGCTGGATTTGAAATATTTGATTCTACGGTAGCAGACAATAGTTATTCAGAAGCCTTATTGAAATGGATTGATTACGCATTAGTCCATCTTAATGAACTACGAGAAAATAATTTTATTGGACAGATTTTGCAACAACAACAGTTGAATGCAACAAAATATATGTCCCTTTGGATAGAACAGAAAAATAAAAACGCTAATATAGATTAAGATTGAATTCTAAGTTCAAAAATCATATCTTTATGAAAAGCTTAAGTTATAAATGAAGACAATAAAAGGACCTGGAATTTTTTTAGCACAATTTATATCGGAAGAGGAACCATTTAACTCTATCGATAACATTGGAAAATGGGCAAAATCTTTAGGATTTAAGGGATTACAAATCCCTACGGGCGACCCAAAATATTTTGATTTGCAGAAGGCGGCAGAAAGTAAGACTTATGCCGATGAATACAAAGGGAAATTGAATGAATTAGGTTTGGAGATTACTGAGCTATCCACGCATTTGCAAGGACAGCTGGTTGCGGTACATCCTGCTTATGATAAACTATTCGATGCATTTGCTCCTGAGCAATACCGTAATAATCCAAAAGCACGTACGGAGTGGGCTATACAGCAACTGAAATACGCAGCAAAAGCTTCTCAAAATCTAGGCCTAAATGCTCATGCAACATTTAGCGGCTCTTTACTATGGCAATATTTTCATCCATGGCCTCAGCGTCCTGATGGATTGGTCGATGAAGCTTTTACAGAATTAGCAAGACGTTGGACACCAATTTTGGATGCTTTTGATGAAGCTGGAGTTGATGTATGCTATGAAATTCATCCTGGAGAGGATTTATTTGACGGGATTACCTACGAGATGTTCTTAGAAAAAGTGAATAATCACCCTAGAGCATGTCTTTTGTATGATCCATCACATTTTGTGTTACAACAGCTAGATTATATTCAATATATTGACTTCTATCACGAACGTATCAAAGCATTTCATGTAAAGGATTCGGAGTTTAACCCAACAGGTAAGCAGGGTACTTTTGGTGGATATCAGTCATGGTTAAATAGGGCTGGTCGTTACCGTTCTCCTGGCGATGGTCAAGTTGACTTCAAAACCATCTTTAGTAAATTGACTCAATATGGTTATGACGGATGGGCAGTGATGGAATGGGAGTGCTGTATTAAGAATCAAATTGATGGTGCTACAGAAGGAGCTAAGTTTATACAAGATCATATTATTCGTGTAACCGATAAGGCATTTGATGATTTTGCATCTACCGGAGCTGACAAAAATTTCAATAGAGAAATATTAGGTTTATAATAAATAAAAAGAGCGGTCATCAACCGCTCTTTTTTATCTTCCTTTTTTCTCAAAAGGGAATTTCATTTTATAACTTACTCGTATTATGCCTTTAGAAATCGCGTCTAACTTACTTTTTAACATGGTTTTCTTTAAAGGTCCTAGTTTGTCGACGAATAACTTTCCTTCGATATGATCGTACTCATGTTGTACAATACGTGCAGCTAAGCCTGTAAGCTCTATTTCATGCTCTTCGAAGTTTTCGTCCAAGTAATTAATCAATACATTAGCATGTCTTAAGACATCTTCTTGGATATCGGGTATTGATAGACAGCCTTCATTGAACGCCCATTTATCACCAGATTCTTTTACGATAATCGGATTAATGAAGACCTTTTTAAAGCCTTTTACGGTAGGATCTCCTGGACCATCTTCATCATCTTCACCAAAAGGGCTACCGTCAACTACAAACAAACGAATTGGTAATCCAATTTGAGGAGCAGCCAAACCAACACCACGTGCACCGTACATGGTATCGAACATATTATCAATAAGTTCCTTTAAATTAGGATAATCTTCTTCTATTTCTTCAGCTTTTTTCCTTAAGACAGGATCGCCGTATGCTACTATGGGTAATTTCATTATATTAAATTCTTTTGCAAAGCTACCAATATATTTTTCGCCTCGCAACCCTGTATTATTTGTATTTTTGTCGTAATGGATTTATATCATAGTCGTATAGTTAACTTTGTCAATGACTTAGGACGATCGATAGACATTGTTGGTTATGAGCAACGAACAAATTTGTACATCGTTCAAACCAACAGATATTTCTTATATTTTTATTATCCTCGGCAAGGTAGAGTTGTGGAAGTCCGCGAACTTGGCTTGATTCATATTGACTTTGATCTTGTCGATAATATTCCAGGCAAACTATTAGCCCGTTTAAGGGGCTTACACAACATGGGGCAACGCATTTATGGTAGGCAAACTGTAGTAGCAAGGATAGATAAGAAAGTAGCACTTTCATTTCAGCAAGAACACCACATACAAGTAGCCTTACCAGGCAAATACCGCTATGGCCTCTTTTATAGGGGTGAACTGGTTTCTGTAGCTGTTTTTAGTGGGGGTAGGCATATGCGCGACCAAAATGAAGCATACCGTTCGTTTGAATTAATACGTTTCTGTCATAAAGGAGATCATATTATTATAGGCGGTATTTCTAAGTTGATAAAGGCTTTTATAGCGGACTTTAATCCCCAAGATATTATGACCTATGCTGATTTGGATTGGACACAAGACTCTTCCTTGCGTACAATTGGATTTGAGATTATAGGGCAGGTACCACCACAAAACTATTATATCGTCAATGGCATTCGACAATTTGTAGAACCATCTGAAAGTGATGCGTTTTATTCTTTTGAAAATCTCGGAAGTTTGAAATTAAAACTCATTATTTAGCTTAAATTTATTACTTTTAATTTGATTCAACATTAAACTTAGTACTTAATTTATGAAAAGAAGACTTCGAATGGGTATGGTTGGCGGAGGTAAAGATGCTTTTATTGGCGCCGTTCACCGTATAGCAGCCTTTATGGATGGTAAGATAGAATTAGTTTGTGGCGCATTTAGTGTAAATCCAGAGATCTCCAAAGAGTCTGGTAAAGAGCTTTTTGTGGCCGATGATAGAGTTTATCCTGATTATCAGACAATGATTGAACAGGAATCTAAATTACCAGAAGGAGAGCGTATGGACTTTTTAACCATAGTTACTCCTAATTTTTTGCACTTTGAGCCTGCAAAAATGGCAATGGAAGCGGGTTTTGATGTTGTTGTAGAAAAACCTATGACTGTCTCTTTAGAAGAGGCTATAGCATTGCAAGAGGTAGTAGAACGTACAGGTAGAACTTTATGTTTGACACACACTTACTCTGGATACCCAATGGTTAAACAGGCTAAGGCAATGATCAATGAAGGTCATTTTGGCAAAATCCGCAAGATTGTGGTGGAATATCCTCAAGGATGGTTGAGCCGCCTTTCAGAGCGTGAAGGAAATGCGGGCGCAGCTTGGAGAGCTGACCCTAAGCGCTCAGGTAAATCTCTTGTAATGGGCGATATTGGTACCCATGCTGCTCACTTAGCTGAGTATGTATCTGGTTTACGTATTACCGAATTATGTGCTGACTTAACTACTTTCGTAGAAGGCCGTTTATTAGATGATGACGGTTCGGTTTTATTGCATTTTGAAGAGGGAGCAAAAGGAGTACTTATGGCTTCTCAAATATCAGCAGGAGAAGAAAACGCTGTTAGATTACGTATATATGGTGAAAAAGGTGGACTTGAATGGGCTAATGAAGATCCTAATAACTTAATTATTAAGATGCTTGATCAACCTCGTCAGATTTATCGTACTGGTAATGCATATGCAGCTCCGTTTACCTTAAGTTCTTTTGCAACACACAATACACGTATCCCTGCTGGTCACCCAGAAGGATTATTGGAGTCTTTTGCGAATATATACCGTAATTTTGCTTCAACAGTTTCGGCCAAAAATGAAGGTCGTACACCTACAGCTGAGGAATTAGATTTCCCATCCGTATATGATGGTGTAAGAGGTATGGCTTTTATAGATACCGTAGTTAAAAGTAACGAAAGTAACGAAAAATGGACTAAATTTGTTGTGTGATAAGCAGACAACAACTATTTGAAGATCTTCGGTTAGAACTACAAAACCTAACCGAAGATTTAATAATTATTTTAGGACCTACAGCTAGTGGTAAGACCAAACTTGCCGTTCAATTAGCTCAAGAATTAGATGCCGAAATCATTAGTGTCGATTCAAGACAAGTATATCGAGGAATGAATATTGGCACTGGAAAAGATCTCGAAGAATATGGTACTATCCCATATCATTTAATAGATATTTTACCCGCAGGGGCTAAATATAATGTTTCTGATTTTCTAGAAGATTTTGATGTCGCTTATCGTTCCATCCGTAGTAGAGGGAAAAAAGTTATAGCATGTGGTGGTACGGGCTTCTACTTACACGCCTTACTTGAGGCGAGACCCTACACGCAAATACCGGTGAATATGTCACTACGTGAACTGTTAGAACCCCAGACCAAGGAGGCTTTATTGCACCAATTAGATCGTCTAGTGCAGCCGGATGATCTCAAGATTGATAGATCTTCTAAGAAGAGAATCATTCGTGCGATAGAGATTATAGACTATCTATCGCATCATCCAAATCATACAGTAACTCCACAACCCACGTATACTGCCAAAGTAATAGGTCTCAATCCCGATCTAAAACGCAGACGGTCGCGGATTAGCCATCGCTTAGCCGAAAGATTGCAAGAAGGTATGATCGAAGAAGTGGTTGCTTTGCGCGATAGCGGACTCTCTTATGATGATTTAGCCTATTATGGCTTGGAGTATAAATATATCAGTTTATACTTACAAGGTTTGATGCCTTATGAAGAGTTTGTCAATAAGCTCGAAACCGAAATACACCGCTATGCTAAAAGGCAAATGACCTACTTCCGTAAAATGGAAAAGGATAGTATACCTATTCAGTGGTTTTCATTTTAAAAATCACTTTCATTTCATTTTTATTGTCTTCTATTTTTACTCTTATCATGCTTGATACTGGTATATACCTTATGTGTACTTTATCGGGATATACTTCGGACTTTGCTCGGAGATTATTCGCTTTCATCCGAATGAAGTCCGAATGAAGTCCGTGTTATGTCCGAATGAAGTCCGTACCAAAGCAAGGGTTAGTACATGCTCGTTAAGAATGCTTCTCGAAGAGGTACACTGGATAATGGTTATTTTTATTATATTTATTCAAACCATACTTTATGAGAACCATCTTCCTTTTACCTTTCTTTTATTTTGTGGCGATGACACCCGTAAAATCGCAAGAAAAAGCATTGGCTAAAGTTCACTACCAGTTCACGCATGTCAGTGATACGACTCAGCGGGATCGACCTTTGAGAGATGAAGTGGTTTTATTTTTAGGACAAAATTCCTCGTATTACCGCAGCTTTACAGAAGATAAAATAAAAGAAAGTCTCCATGCGCAAAGAAATGTGCCAAATTATGATAATCATTTGGTTATTGAGTTTTCGACCACACCGATTAAAAACTTCTATTTTTATCATTTTGGAGATAGTACTATTACGGATTTGGAGAGTATAGCCTCCGGTTTTGATTTGTATTATACTGAAACAGCATTTACGATACCCCAATGGACTTTATTGGATGATACAAAAGAAATTGGAGGCTATTTGTGTCAGTTAGCTACAACAGATTATAAAGGTCGCCAGTATTTCGCTTGGTTTACTACCGAGTTACCTTTTCAGGCTGGGCCTTGGAAATTACAAGGGCTCCCAGGGCTTGTTTTATCAGCCTATGACCAACGGCAGGAAATCGTTTTTTCTTATGCCGGTTTTGAGCCTCTTGACACAAAGACCGAATATGAGGTCGCTATTCCTTTTTATGCCTTAAAAGCAACGAAAGAAGAAATTAGTAAGCAACGTAAAGTATTTGAGGAGGATCAAGGAAAGTATTATGAACTGTTAAATAGCTCAGGCAGACTTGCCATAGGCACTAGTTTTTATGAAATAGATTATTCTAAAAATACAATTGATTTAAAGTCGGACGA
The DNA here is from genome assembly GCA_947630335.1 of uncultured Sphingobacterium sp. GTDB lineage: Bacteria > Bacteroidota > Bacteroidia > Sphingobacteriales > Sphingobacteriaceae > Sphingobacterium. Next base: position 13,446 of record CANRHE010000004.1, on the reverse strand, counting down.
GACTTATAAACCCTCTTTTAGCACAAATAATCCTATAGAACTTTCAAACTAAATAGATTTATTTTGATTATTACGAATAATTCGTAGATTTACCAAATAAACGTAAGTCATGAAAAAGATATTCATTATTCCATTAATCCTATTTATTTTGTTTGGGCTATCGGCCAATGCACAGGATAAAGCGATCGCAAAAATTCATTATCAGTTCAAACACATGAACGATTCTACGGCCCGAGATAAATTTATGCAAGATGAAGTGGTCACGTATTTGGGCAGTACATCGAGTTATTATACGAGTTATTCTTCCAACCGTCTTCAAGAGCAGATGGCTTCGCAAATGGCTAGCCCTACTTTTGATGGTAGTTTGGTGATCAAGTCTACTAGTAATCCCATTAAGGATTCATATTTAGTGGACTATAGCGGAGAAAAGATGCATAAAATAAAAAAAATCGGTTCGTCTGAGTTTTTTTTAAAAGATAATTTTCCGCACTTAGACTGGACGATCACCGATGAGTCGAAAGAAATAGGTGGTTACATGTGCCAAAAAGCGACAACAACCTTTAAAGGAAGAAATTATGAAGCATGGTTTTGTCCAGAAATCCCTATTCCTTATGGTCCTTGGAAACTGCATGGACTGCCAGGCTTGATATTGGCAGCTAGAGATAATAGGGGTGAGGTGATATTTGATTATGCTGGTTTTGATAGATCGGATGCGGTAAAAGTTATTACTATTGGACTGTCGTCCAAAGCGGTAGAGTCGAATGAAGATGAAGTGGCCAAATTGGAGAAGGCATTTCAGGAAAATCCTTCCGCTTTTTTACAAGCGCAGTCTGCAGGAAAGCAGAATAATGTCAGCATTATTTCTTCGTCGCCAGCTGAATCCGTGGGCCCCTCGGCTCAAAAGGGCACATATTTCAAAGCGACGGGAGGTTTTTCGGGATCGAATAATCTAGATCCTAATAAAATTAAATCGGTGACGGTGCAAAAAGAGTTCGGTAATTCGGTGTCAAAAATTACGAATAATCCTATTGAACTAACACCATAGGATGATGATCAAGTTTGTCCAATCTCTTTTCTTTATCCTATTTACCTTGGCATTTGCACAGGCACAGCAGGTGGTGTTCAGCGGTCAAGTGGTGGACAGTAAATCGCGAGAACCACTTAAAGGGATTACGGTGGTACTGAAAGATAACCAGCAAAAGGTAATCAGTTTCAAAATGACCGATCAGCAAGGTAATTTTAAGCTGGTAGCTCCTAAGGAGGTACAAAACATCTATTTGGAAATAAATCATTTGGGGTATAAACGCAAAAAAATCGATGTGCTTTCGTCGACCGAAAGTATGCGTATCCCTTTGGACGTAGCCACTGTAATGCTGGAAGATGTAGAAATCAAAAGTCGACCTCGGATCCGCCAGCATGGCGATACCTTATCGTATGATGTATCTTCTTTTGCTAAATCGGAGGATAGATCCATTGGCGATGTACTGAAACGCATGCCCGGGATTGAAGTATCCGAATCTGGACAGATCAAATACCAAGGCAAGTCTATTTCCAACTTTTATATTGACGGTGATGATCTTTTGAGCGATAAGTATAAGATAGGAACCAATACGATTAAACACAACATGGTCAAAGATGTTCAGGTATTGAATAATCATGAGCACATGAAAGTGATGAAAAATAAACGCTATTCGGATGAGGTAGCTCTCAACTTAGTCATTAAAGATGAGGCGAAGATGAAGCTGTCTGGTCAATCCAAAATTGGCGTAGGTTTGCCACATCAATACGATTTGGAGGCTAATACGATACTGTTTAACAAGAAGTATAAAGGATTGAATGTGCTGCAGGCGAATAATGTGGGGCGGGATTTGACAAATGAAGTTAAAGGTTTTAATAGTCAAAGTATCTTAACCAAACTAGGTATTAGTCCAATCAATAATTTATTGTCGTTGGGTACGGTAGGGAATCCTCCCATTGGACAGCAACACTATCTTTTTAACCATTCGGTAGGGCTTAATGCAAATAACCTATTCAACTTAAAAAGTAAATGGCAACTTGTTTCTAACCTGCAGGCGATATATGACAAAAATACTAAAGATTTTTCGGGCTTGACACAGTATTATACCTCGACAGATACGTTTACTTTTTTTGAGAAGCAGGAAACAGCAGTAAATCAAAAACTTGCTTCGCTCTCGTTGAAAGCAACAAAAAATGAAGATAATGTTTTTGTGCTGAATACGTTGCAATTGGAGTATGAGCACCATCGGTCGAGTGGTCTAATTCAGAATACCGATTCTCCGTTTGAGTTAAAGAAGCGGCATGAGATAGCTGGATTTAGGAATACATTAAATTATGTGGCCGTTTTAAAAAATGGTAACCTTTTACAAATGGACTGGTTTGTAGATTATGGAAATAAGCCCCAACACCTCGCTATTAGTCCGGGTATATTCAATGGATTTCTGAACGATAGCATTCCGTATGCGATGACGTATCAGTATGTGCAAGTTCCTACATTCTCGACCAATGCCAGTGTAGGGTATCGACTGCCTAAAGGTTTCGTGAATCAATATTATAGCTTTAATGCGACGATAGATGACCAACAATTAAAAGCGTCCATGTCAAAGGAGGTGAATGAGGTATATACCGCTATTGACAGGGATAGCACCACGAATAATATGCACTGGCAGCGGTCCAGCTTTGCTTTTCAGGCCAGCTATGACTTGATCAGAAAAAGGTTTTCGTCAAGTCTAAGGCTACCCATTGCTTATCAGCATACCCTTTTTAAAGACCCTACATATTCTTTGAAGGATAGGCAGGGTAAGCTTATTTTTACACCGAGTTACTCGGCACGTTTTGCGGTTAGTAGAGAGAGTGACCTAAGCTTTTCGTATTCTAGAGCGAATTATTTTGGGAATATAGAAAATGTTTACCGTGGTTATATTATTCGAAATTACCGATCTATATCTAACAATGCTTCGGGTATTAATGAATCTTCTTCCGACAGCTTTGACTTGAAATTTAAAAGTGGCAAAACGTTGAAATTATTGTTTTATTCGGTGGGCTTCAATTATCAACGGTCGGTATCGAGTACGATACTTTCCAGCACGATTGATAATACTGTATCGCAGTCAGCACTTGTGGAGCGAGAGAATGTAGTCAGTAGTTATGGTTTATCGACTTCATTTGATAAATATTTGTTCGCCTTGTCTTCGACGCTAAAAGTGCGGGCTAACATCGCTTGGACAGATTATAATCAGCTATTCAACGATGTACTCTTACCTTATCAAAACACGACTTATAGTTTGAGCCCAAGTATAGAGGCTAAATTATGGAAAAAGTTAAACGTAAGTTATAGCGCAAGTTTCAATCGCGTAGATAGTAAAGAAAAACGCGGAAATGGGGTATTAGATCGTGAGATATATAGTGTGTCACAGCATATGGGCTTTCCGGTCACTTTATTTTCTAAGGTACATTTTAACTTCAGTGCCCGACATCTTTATAATCATCAAGTGGGTCTGAAAGATATTAATTATATTTTTATCGACGGTTTCGTTCGTTATCGATTTACAAAATGGCGAACGGATCTAGATCTCAATATGACCAATTTAGGAGATATTAAACGATTTAATACATACCAGATTTCTGCGAATATGGAAAGTCAGAATAATTATCAATTGCGCGGAAGAATGGTAGTTTTAAAAGCTGTTTTTAACTTGTAGTTTACGAATATTGTAGTTTATAATATGTATTTTTTGTTATATTTTAATTAATTATCAATTTCTTTATTGTTTTAATATTTTCAATAGTTATATTGAGCACATAAACTTAATTGACTATAAAAATGGACTCCTCAACTACCTCTCGCCAAGTAGATTTAATAGTATGCCCTAAATGTAAAGTAGGAATTTTAAAGGAACGAGTACCTCGTTCGACGTTTGTTAAGGTTTTTTTATTCTTTTTACCACTGAGACGTTACAAGTGTTATAAATGTTTTAAACGACCTTATATCTTTAAAAAGTGATCAGTTGTAAGCAGTTTGTGATTGGTAACTCTATCTCTTAATTATTTTATAATAAATATTCTTCTAATAATTACTTGTAGTAAAGAAAAAGGCTATAATAATCAAGTTTTGGGAACTAAAATGCACTTTACTACTATCTACATTTGTTCTTATAAAAGGAACTAATATTGTTACGGTGAAGAAATTTATTACATATTTCATTTTACTTTTCACCATTTTGGTTGGGATTATCTTCGCACACTCTTCTCAAGAGTTACCCCTACGAAGAATAGACCGCGCTATGATTGAGTTCAAAGACTTGAACCATAGTATTAGTAATTCACATTCAAAAGCTTTTTCCTTTGATGCAATTGATGTTGCGGTCGAGGACACTAACTCCTCTATGAGCTCATCAATACGAGAGGGTATTATTCAGTTTCTAAGCTTAGCATTCACCTTTGGTCTTGTGGTTTTTACAAATCATGATTGTACCAAGAGGTATTCTAATCTGAATAGAAGTCTTGCTGAAAAAATGATGCCTAAATATTTATTGTATCATAGTATGAAGTTGTATTCGTGATTTTTATTAAGATAACGATGTATACATAGTCGTTATATACTTCCCTTTTGTGACTTAATCTTGGTCACTGTTCTATTGTATAATTACAAATAATTTAGTGTTTAAAAGTCTGATACGGCCATGTTTAGGTTGTGGTAGGCTGTTATAATTTAATTAATTTTTACTGATATGCATTTATTGCCCAGAGAAACAGAAAAGCTATTGTTACACCTTGCTGGTGAATTAGCTAAAAAGAGAAAGGAAAGAGGTTTAAAGCTAAACTATCCTGAATCCATTGCTTACATCAGCAGTGAATTATTAGAGGCGGCTCGCGACGGTAAATCTGTTGCTTATTTAATGCAATACGGCGCTACGTTATTGACGCGTGAAGATGTTATGGAAGGCATCCCAGAGATGATACATGATGTCCAAATTGAGGCTACGTTTCCGGACGGTACGAAGCTAGTGACCGTTCAAAATCCTATTCGTTAATATTTAAAGTAAAACCTATGATTCCAGGAGAATACATTATTAAGAATGAAGATATCATCTGCAATGAAGGGAGAGAGATAACAAAATTAGTTGTTACTAATACCGGAGATAGATCTATTCAAGTAGGGTCACACTATCATTTTTTTGAAGTTAACAAAATGATGGAATTCGATCGCGAGTCTGCTTTTGGGAAGCGATTGAATATTATAGCGAGTACAGCAGTTCGTTTTGAGCCTGGTGAGGCAAAAGAAGTAGAGTTGGTTCCTTTTGCTGGTGATCGCAAGATTTATGGACATAATGATTTAGCGAATGGAGAAACAATTTCTCTTGAAGCTAGAGCAGTAGCTATGCAGAAAGTTGAAAGTAAACACTTTAAAAACAAAAAGTAATGAGTTTAAAAGTTAATAGAGTTAATTACAGTGCAATTTTTGGACCTACGGTAGGTGATAAAGTGCGCTTAGGAGATACAGAAATATTTGTTGAAATTGAAAAAGATTTCGCTAGCTACGGTGATGAGTCCAAATTCGGTGGTGGTAAAACTGTACGGGATGGTATGCTACAGTCTTCTAATCATTTGAGCAATGAAGGTGTATTGGATATGGTTATTACGGGTGCTATTATCATTGACCACTGGGGTATTGTGAAGGGAGATATCGGTATTAAAGATGGTAAGATTGTAGGTGTCGGTAGAGCTGGTAATCCAGATACTATGGATGATGTGACTCCCAATATGATTATTGGTGCTTCTACAGAAGTACATGGTGGTGCTGGATTTATTGTTACTGCAGGGGGTATCGACACACACATTCACTACATCAGCCCAACTCAAATTGAGACCGCTTTGTACAGTGGTGTGACTACTATGATTGGTGGTGGTACAGGTCCTGCTGACGGTACTAATGCGACAACGGTAACTCCAGGTAAACATCATATGAAGCGTATGATGCAGGCTACTGATAATCTACCGATGAACTTTGGTTTCTTTGGTAAAGGTAATGTTGGTCAAGAGCAACCTATTATTGAGCAGATTGAGGGTGGCGCTTTGGGTGTAAAAATTCACGAAGACTGGGGTGCTACTCCTGCGACTATTGATAGAGCACTTTCTGTAGCTGATCAATATGATGTTCAAGTTGCTATCCATACGGATACACTGAATGAAGCAGGCTTCTTGGAAGATACTATGAATGCCATAAATGGTCGTGTCATCCATACTTTCCATACGGAAGGTGCCGGCGGTGGTCACGCTCCTGATATTATTAAGGCGGCGATGTATGCTAATGTATTGCCAGCTTCGACTAACCCAACTCGTCCGTTTACCAAAAATACAATAGATGAGCATTTGGATATGTTGATGGTATGTCACCATTTGAGTAAAAATATTCCTGAAGATGTGGCTTTTGCTGACTCTCGTATTCGTCCAGAGACCATTGCTGCAGAGGATATTCTACAAGATCAAGGTGTCTTCAGTATCATGAGTTCAGACTCACAAGCTATGGGACGTGTAGGTGAAGTTGTAACACGTACTTGGCAAACTGCTGATAAAATGAAAAGGCAATTAGGTGCTTTGAAAGGAGACGAAGGTACTGGAAATGATAACTTCCGTGCTAAGCGTTATGTGGCTAAATACACTATAAACCCAGCTATTGCACATGGTATTTCGAACTATATCGGTTCTATCGAGCCTGGTAAAATAGCCGATTTAGTAATTTGGAGACCTGCATTATTCGGTGCTAAGCCAGATATCATCATCAAAGGCGGTATGATTGCAGCTTCAAAAATGGGTGACGCTAATGCATCTATTCCTACGCCACAACCCATCATCTTAAGAACGATGTATGGTGGTCTCGGTAAAGCAGTAAACAATACATGTTTTACATTCGTATCCAAAGTATCATTAGAGAAAGGAATTCAAGAGGAATATGGTATTGAGAGAACCTTACTTCCTGTAGAAAATTGCCGTAATATCTCTAAGAAGGACATGGTTCATAATAATGCTACTCCAGAAATAACAGTTAATCCTGAGAACTATGAGGTTCATTTGGACGGTGAGAAAATCACATGCGAACCTATCGATACTGTTGCTTTAGGTCAACGTTATTTCTTGTTTTAATAGTTAAACAATTCTTTTCCCTTGCGTAAGCAGGGGGAAAGATAAACTCAATAAGATGAAAAAATTACTGCAGGGAATTTTAGTATGCCTCATACTAACCGCGTTATCATCGCAGCACTCGTATGCTCAAAAAGGTGGTTTTATGGCCTATGGCTCATTGAATTATCAACATAATAATAAGTCAGGCTCTCAGTTTTCGGCGAATCCAATTGGCCTTGGTTATTTTTTCAATGATCATGTTGTTGCAGGGGTTAATTATGGTTTTAATAGAATAGAAAACTCTTCATCTGTCAAAATTAATAACCAACATGAAGCAGGTTTGTTCTATAGTGACTCTTGGAGTTTAGGGAAAGGGTTCGTGATCATAGCTCAATTAGATACGCACTACTTATGGGGTAGCACGATGGGAGTAGATGATCAGCAGAATCATTATAATGGTTATTTAGCACGACTTTATCCTATTATGGCTATTGGTTTGGGAAATGGTTGGTCATTAAAAGCAAAGTTTGCGGAGTTATCGTTTCGATCGACAAAACAAAAGCATAGTGATGAAGTTCGTACAAATAATTTTATCGCTGGTGTTAATGGGTCTACGTTAGGAATTGGTGTTTCTAAAAATTTCTTTCTACATAAAAAACAGTCATGATAGTAACGGATATAATAGGAAATATTAGTACTGGTGATTTTGATGGTATTGCTCAGGATACTGTAGAGATTGAATGGTACGAGTCTTCTAAGCGTATACAGCGATTGCGTACGGTAGGTGGACAAGATATTGCTATTAGATTATTACGTGATGGGCAAAGGCTACAAGAGGGAGATGTATTGGTTCATGACGACAGGGGTATAATCGTTGTTCGCATCAAGCCCTGTGAGGTCATTGTAATTAAACCATCTGGAATGCATGATATGGCTGCTGTTTGTTATGAAATAGGTAATAAACATATGCCGTTGTTCCTTCAAGATGGAGAGGTATTAATGCCTTTTGAGATGTCTATGTTTCTTTGGTTAGAGCGATACAGCTACCAGCCAATGAAAGGAATTCGACAGCTTATGGACGGCCTGCGGGCCAATGTAGAGCCTCATTTTAAAGCTGGTAAGACTTTATTCAGCAAGGGGCTCGATAAGGCTATATTAAAGACTAGTATATGAAAAAATATAATTTAGGTGATTTGCTTCATCTTTTTGATCCTACATTACCTATCGGTGGATATACGCATTCTAATGGATTGGAAACCTATGTACAGAATGGTTTAGTAAATAATAAGGATTCTGCTGCCAAATATGTTCAACATATGTTGCAGTATAATATGAAGTATAACGATGGGGCATTTGTTTGTTTGGCCTATGATACTTGTGCATCCAATAGCATGGATGACCTTGTTTTACTAGATCAAGAATGTTCTGCTTTAAAAGCACCACGAGAGATACGTACGGCCAGTCAAAAATTAGGACTTCGTCTGCTAAAAATATTTAAGCGTAAGATTCAAAGTCCATTTCTAGAGGAATATGAGCGAAAGATTAAAGACGGAGAGGTCAACTCACATTATTGTATTGTATTTGGGATGATCGCTCAATTGATGGGAATTCCGAAGCGAGCGGGGTTATATGCGTATTACTATAATGCAGCAGTAGGTATGGTTACCAATTCGGTTAAATTAGTGCCCTTAGGGCAATTAGATGGGCAAGACATTATTTTTGAATTACATGAGTTGTTAGATCAAATGACGGAAGAAACTTTGGAAGTGGATCGAAGCTTGGTTGGTCTATGTAATGTAGCATTTGATATTCGTTGCATGCAGCACGAAAGATTATATACAAGAATTTATATTTCATAATTATTAAAATATACAAAAATGAAAGATAGAAAATACATAAAAGTTGGGGTTGGTGGACCTGTTGGTTCAGGAAAAACAGCTTTGTTAGAAAGTTTAAGTAGACGTTTGGCGAGTGAACTTGATTTGGCAGTCATTACCAATGATGTATATACCAAAGAAGATGCTCAGTATATGATTAAAAATTCTTTATTACCAGCAGAGCGTATTATTGGTGTTGAAACAGGAGGGTGTCCACATACTGCTATTCGTGAGGATGCGAGTATGAATTTGGAGGCTGTTGAAGAATTAGCAGATCGTTTTCCAGATTTAGAGTTGATTTTGATAGAGAGTGGTGGTGACAATTTATCTTCGACCTATAGTCCTGACTTGGCTGATATCACCATTTTTGTGATTGATGTAGCGGAAGGGGAGAAAATGCCTCGTAAAGGAGGTCCTGCTATCACCCGATCAGATTTGTTACTTATTAATAAAATGGATCTTGCTCCTTATGTAGGTGCTTCGCTAGAAGTAATGGAGAATGATGCTAGAAAAATGCGTAAGGGAGCACCATTTCTGTTTTCTAATTTAAAAACTGGTGAAGGTTTAGAAGAGATTGTAGGTTGGATTAAGAAATATGCTTTACTACAAGATATTGAGGAACCAAATTTATTGAGATAATATGATTTGTAGATTAGATATCAAAGTCGAGCAACGGCAAGGTAAATCCTATCTCAAAGATGCATATGTCACTCAGCCCTTCCGAATTGTTCCTGTGGGACAATATCGGAAGGATAATGCGGAGTACTTAATGATGATGAGTTCGTCGCCAGGCTTATTAGATGGTGATGATCACCGTATAAATATTGAATTAGCTGAAGAGAGTAAATTACAATTGCAAACGCAATCTTATCAACGGCTTTTTCAGACGAAGGGATCTTCCCATCAGCATTTGAATGTCAAATTGGGTAAACACTCTAGTTTTTCCTATGTACCGCATCCAGTTGTTCCTCAACAGTCAGCTACTTTTTATAGTAAGAATGATATTTATCTGGAAGAAGACTGTTTGGTTATGCTAGGTGAGATTATTACATGCGGTCGTAAACTTTCGGGAGAGGAGTTTCAGTATAATCACTTTCAAAATCTGATTCAAGTTTACGAAAAAGATAAGCTGATTTTAAAGGATAATGTATTGTTGAGACCTGATATAATGCCGTTGAATGATTTAGGTTTAATGGAAGGATATACTCATCAAGGTACATTCTTGTGCATGAATACTAAGGGAGTAGATCTTAAGGATGTCATGGAACAGTTCTATGAGGAGTTTCATGAAACTCCAGATATGGAATTTGGGATTAGTGCATTAGAGCATTCAGGGTTTGTTGTTCGTTTATTAGGTATGGGTGGAGAGCAGTTGTTCAACATATTTAAAAAGATGGAAGCCTTTATTTGGGACAATTATATCATTAAGTAGATACCTTGTATACTTCATGTTGTATGCCTTGGCAGGGGTATGACTATTAATTTTTTATTGCCTCGAGGCTCAACCACTATCTACCAGTTATCGTATTGTCTTTTTGTGGTTCCTGAATTTTAGTTATTGGTTGGTAGATTTTATTTATGACAAAGTTAAAAATATTTATATCCTCTTTGTTAAAGGGGTTTGGTCAGATTATGTTACAGGGTAACGTCGTGACCGGTTTATTGTTTATTATAGCGATATTTTATGATTCGCCCGCTATGGGGCTGGCGGGTATTGGTAATAATGTGGTGGCTATGCTAACCGCCAAAGTATTGAAATTTAAGGATGAAGATATTGAAGCTGGTTTGTATGGATTCAATGCGAGTTTGATTGGCGTAGCCCTTGTTTTTTATTTTCAATTAAACGTGTATGTCATATTAGCTATGGTATTAGGTTCTATACTATCTGCTTTGTTTATGGGGTTTGCTATAACAAAGAAAATTCCTGTGTTTACTTTTCCTTTTGTGGTCATTACGCTGATATTATTATTCATATTGAGTATGCCTGATTTAGCTTTGCGTACAGGACCTGAGCATTTTGTCGATATTGAGGATATGGATGATTTTCTTGTTCAAGGACACGCGTTTGGACAGGTGATTTTTCAGGGAAGTTTACTGGCGGGTTTAATGTTTTTTCTTGGCGTCTATATTAATTCACCGATTGCTGCGTTGTACGCCTTTGTTTCTGTGATTGTAAGTGTGTTCATTTCTCATTTAGGTCAAGAAAATTCAGAAATGATTCAAGAAGGTATCTTTAGTTTTAATGCCGTGTTATGTGGTATTGCATTGAGTGGGCCACGTTCAAAAGATGGTCTTTTTGTATTGATTTCGGTTATTGTTTCTACGTATTTCGATCTTTTCTTGATTCATAATGGTTGGACTACTTTAACGCTACCTTTTGTTGTAGCTATGTGGTGTACACTACCGATCAAAGCGCTTTGGAATAGGGTAGAAATGAAAATTTTTCCATCTAAGACTTATGTCTGATTGAATTTTTGCTACTGTAACCTCTTGATATATGCTGAGAGGTTATATTATTATACTAGAAAAATTATGTCAAAAAAAACTTTAGTGATTATCATATTGTTGGCGGTTAGTATAGTTAAGAACTATTCGCTAGCTCAAATTAGTCCTCCTGGTTTGGGGAAGGCAAAGACAGCTTCGTGGTTTGCTATTGGTTTGCGTCAAAATTTAGACTCTCTGAATAAAAGGAGTGCACTTACCTATTTTGGTTATGGTATGGTGAGTGACCCAGAGGGAAGTAGTAATCCTTTTGATAAACAAGCTATCATGGTACTTAATCATGAACGATATAATCACTTTGCTAAGCATTGGCAATATAGTTATGCCTTGAGTTATAGAAGACAAAATAGTTATAGTGATATAGAACCCTATCATAAGGAAGGTATAGATCAAGAGTTTCGCTTGTATGGACGTATCTCTTATTTGCTTTCTGAAGGGAGATGGAAATGGACTAATACAGCCCGTCAAGAATTTCGTAAGTATTTTACGGCTGATTTTACAAAGGCTGATGAAAACTTACAATTTCGTACACGCTTGAAAAGTCAACTTTCTTATGATTTGGGAGCTGCAGATCAAAAGTTAATTCTGAGTGCTGAAGCACTACTAGCTACTTCATTGATGAATTACCCTTGGGCTCAATGGAAGTCTTTTCAATATAAAGAAAGTCGTTTTGCATTGTATTACTCAAGGAAATTAGGCAATCCCCCCCTTACCATGGACGTGGGGTATATGAATAACCTTATTAATAACTCAAATCATCCTATAGATGTGCATTATATTGCGCTGGATTTGATTTGGAATCTGCCATATAAAATAAAGAATTAAGTTTCGAGGAACTTCAATTTTCTATATTTGCTAGGCGAATAGCCTGATACCTTTTTAAAAAGTCTTGTGAAATAAGAAGGTGAAGGGTACTTAAGTTCAAAAGCCACACTAGCTATATCTCTGCTTGTATCCTGTAATAGTATCTGACTATGCAGGATACTAATTTCATTAATCCACTGTTTTGGAGGCTTATTTGTAGCTTCTTTGACACATTTATTGAGGTAGTTCTCTGAGATATTGAGTTTTTCGGCGTAAAAATGTACATTCTTATGATTGATATGATGCACATTAACCAATTCTCTAAATTTAAATACAATACTTAATTGTCTGCTCAATGTCGGGGCATTAAGATTAATATCTTTAATGACCTTAAATAAAAAGCTCTGAAACAGTGAGATGCAAATCTCCATGTCGCGGTTTTCACTATGTAGTTCTTCTTCTAGCAGTTTGATGATGCGAGCATTCCATTTGACTACCTCATCGCTCAAGCAAACATCAGGCTTAGTATTTAAGAAGTGTAAGTGATGCTTACCGAGTTGGATGTCGTTAATGATCTCATTTTCATATACTATAAAAAAACCAGATGCATCATCAGATATTTCTAATGTTGCGGTTACATTCCCTTGTTTTATATTAATGAGCTGATTAGCCTCCAGTGGAAAGCTTACTCCATCTACAAATTGTTTTAAGGTTCCTTTCCTTAAGAAAATTAAAAAATTAAAAGTTGTTCTATAGGGGGTGACTGGTATTACTATGTTACGTAGATAGTTTTCAATACGGTATACCTGAATCTTCGATTCGTTGAATAAATTATGATCTGTAACATCGGGTAAAAAAAGCTTTTTATACTCGTAATTACTTAATATTCGAAAGGTAGATTTCATGTATTGAATGCAATAAACAACTGTATGAATATACGTATATTTTATTTTATTGAGAAGTGATTTATTATTTTTTGGAGGAGCAATATTTTCCTAAATATCAGGGTGTTATTAAATGAAAAAAGCGAATCATATGATTCGCTTTTTGTAGCCGAAACCGAACAAATCTCGAAACATTTTCTTGAGGATTTAGAAAGGCTAACCTCCCTAAGTGCGGAAGT
>CANRHE010000003.1 GCA_947630335.1 uncultured Sphingobacterium sp. | reverse complement strand
GATTTTATAAAAATATTTCCTGAAAAATATAAAATTGTAAGTAACAGCGAATCTATAAAATACAGACGTATAGCGGATTTTTATAATCATTCAAGCAACTGGAAAGAATTTAAAGTTATTGAGTATAAAGATGTCGTTCTTTTGTTTGTTTTAGAGCATTGCTATGACGAAAATGTCAGTGTATTCGCAAATAATATATGTGAATGGATAGTCAAACTAGGAAAATATAAGGTTTTTAAGACTCCAAGGTTTTGTTCAGAAATGGGAATTTCGGAAGGAAGTACTAAATTTATTCAAGAGGAGTTCAGGCCTCTTTTGGAAGAAGCTTTGAGTACGTTTGACTTAAAAGAACTTGATTTTCTTGCTTTAAAGGAGTTGAAGAGTAGTTTAAAGAGAAATAACTTTTTCTTTAATGAGAAATATGTGAAGCTTGCTTCAATATTTTATTCTGAACTAGATTTCTTTAGTGTGTTTTTGAGACATAAATTAGTTCATATAGCTTCTTATTGTTTAAGAAGATTTGGGAGTTTAGATATATCCTTATTCGAGCAGAAAGGTGAGGCTCCAAACAAATTCAATGATATTTATAAGATTGCAGAGATTATTAACTCCATTATAAAGGGACACCGTAATGACACAAGAAATACTAATAAGGAGGCTCATATAATTATAGACCGATTAAAAAATTCTTATGAAATGGTTTATTTTAGAGAGAAATATTCTGGCTTCTATATGGTGTCGTTAAATAGAGGGGAACAAGATCGATTAGAGTCAATTGAGAGTAAAATTAAGACTATAGATTCTAAGACAAAATCGGATTTAAACTTTGAGATGCTTAAATCTCTGGATGTCACCGAGTACAAAGTCGGTGATTTTAAAGAAGGTATTTTTGAAAGTTTTGATATTGAGAATTGCGTGCAAAAAGCAGATTATCATATTTGGTATAATAAAGACCTTTCTGAAATCTCTTTCTACGACCGTTTTAAGAAGGATAGAAACCTATTATATTTTGACGACAACATTTTAGAACGAACCAATGAATATTACATTTATCAGCCATTTCTACTTCAAGTATTAAAACTTACGGCATTAATAAAGCAACCTGGGTTAATAACACCTACTTACATCGAAAGGATAATGCAAATTGCATTCAATACTAAATTAAATTCTGGATGCATATCTAGACAAGTGGGTGCTGTTGTAACAGATAAAAATTTTTCAGTCAAAGGAATAGGGTGGAATGACGTAGCCAATGGTCAAACACCTTGTTCTAGTAGGGATGTTAGAGATTTTGCTACAGCATCATCCGAGGCTCCAAAGGGTTATACACTATTTGAATTGGGATGTTCAGATCATTCTTATAAAGATGGAAAAAAGTTCAAGGAGAAACTTCAAGAAGATGTCAAATTAGTCGAGGAAAAATTAAAGACTGATTTAGCTGGTAGGCCTTGCTCTTTTTGTTTTAAATCTCATCATAATGCATATGAGGCAAAAGAAAACCAAGTACATACAAGGTCTTTACATGCAGAAGAAAATGCAATGCTTCAGATTTCCAAATATGGTGGACAACCATTAATCGGTGGGAATTTGTTCACAACTGCGAGTACATGCGAGTTATGTGCTAAGAAAGCATATCAGTTAGGTATAAGAAATATATTTTATATAGATATATATCCAGGTATTTCTAATGAACAAATATTAAACAATGGAACAAATATTCCTAATACCTTCTCTTATCAGGGTGCAATCGGTAGAGGATTTAATAAGCTTTATGAACCTTTTATGGCTCAAAAAGATGAGTTATTTATTAGGACAAATTTTAAAGCCACTGTTACTCAAAAAGAGCAAGCGTTTCAGCTTCAAAAGATTATAGGGTCGAAGATAGGTAAAGAGTCAAATCTTAAAAAATACCTAGACAAGCTGGAGCATGATCCTCGGATTATTGAAAAAATGGTGGAGTTGATGGAGAAAGGATTAACAGAAAATTAATTATAAACTCACTTAAATTATGAAACCATTAACCAAATCACGCTTTAAGTTAGGGTTAGAATGTCCCAACAAGCTTTATTACACATCAAAGGATGAATATGTCAATAATAAGCAAGAAGACTCCTTCCTGAAAGCACTAGCTCAAGGAGGGTTTCAGGTCGAAGAATTGGCTAGACTAAGTTATCCCTCAGGTATTTTTGTTGATGCAGAGCATTACGATTATGAAGGAGCCTTAAAAATAACAACAGATCATTTTAAACAAAGAGAAGTTGTTTTGTTTGAGGCAGCATTCGGATATGACAACCTATTTGTTCGCACGGATATAGTGGTGAAAAAAGGAGACAAGGTACAACTTATCGAAGTAAAAGCTAAATCTTTTGATCCTTCGGATTCTTATTGTTTTGTTGGTAAAAAAGGAGGAATTGTTGCTAGTTGGAAGCCCTATTTGTATGATTTAGCTTATCAGAAGTATGTGGCACAAAAAAATTATCCAGAGTTGACTTTTATTGCTAAATTGATGATGGCAGACAAGACAAAAACCGCAAAGGTAGATGGTCTTAATCAAATGTTTAGAATTCCCGCATATGGTGATCCAAGAAAAGACATCATAAAAAAGGTTCAAACTATTGAGGAAATAGGGGATACCGTTTTGACTGAAGTGAATGTAGATGATATTGTCAATGATATTATAAATAATCAACACAAGTATTTTGAAGGAATTTCTTTCGAAGAAACTATTGTCATGTTTCGTGATGCCTACATTGGGGACAAGTATATAAATTGGCCAGCAGCATATAGTAATTGTAAAAAGTGTGAATTTAAAGCTTCCGATGAACAGTTAGCATCTGGCCTAAGGAGTGGATATCGAGAATGCTTTTCTAAACAATTTGCTTGGGGAGAGATAGAATTTTTAAAGCCGAATATTTTCGAAATAGGAGGAGGTTTTAGAGGGGAGAAAGTGTTTGCCGATAATAGAATTTTAATGGATGAGTTAATAGAAGATGATTTTAAAATTAAAGTTGAACCAAGTGGTATTTCTTCTTCAGAACGACAATGGATACAAGTAGAGAAGGCCGTAAAACAGGATTGGTCAATCCATGCATTGACTGCTGAATTAAAAACAGAAATTTCTCAATGGGAATACCCTCTTCATTTTATCGATTTTGAAACTAGTGCTGTTGCTTTACCATTTACCCAAGGCAGAAGACCTTATGAACAGGTAGCATTTCAATTTTCTATCCATACCGTTTACGAAGATGGTTCTGTCGATCATAGTGCGGAATATATTAACGATGCAGTAGGTGAGTTTCCAAACTTTCATTTCGCACGGGCGCTAAAAGAAGCTTTACAAAAAGATGAAGGGTCGATTTTCCGTTATGCAGATCACGAGAATACTATAGTTAATGCTATTATATCTCAATTGGAAGCCAGTAATGAACCAGATCGTGATGAATTAATAGAATTTTTAAAATTGATAAGCCATTCGACATCTAGCAGTGCAGTAAAGTGGTGCGGTGATAGAGATATGATTGATCTTTTGGCTATAGTGAAAAGATACTATTATAATCCGTTAATGAAAGGTAGTAATTCTATAAAGTTTGTATTGCCAGCTGTTATTAATAGTAGTGAGTATTTAGCAAAGAAATATGTTAAACCTATAGGAGCTATTGATCTGACAAGTAGAAACTTTGAGTCCGACCACATTTGGTTTCAAAGTGAAGGTGCCCAGTTTGTTAATCCTTATAAGTTGTTACCTGGTCTTTTCGATGGATGGACGGCAGATCAATTGGATAGCGCCATTTCAGAGATGGATAGTATCGCAGATGGTGGCGCGGCATTGACAGCTTACTCTAAACTTCAATTTACAGAAATGCCAGAAGAAGAACGTGAGAAGCTAAAAGTGGGACTATTAAAATATTGCGAGTTAGATACCCTTGCTATGGTGATGATTTTCGAGCATTTTAGGGAAGATCTGTAAGAAATTCATAGTTAAAGTCAATAAAAAGGATCAATAAAAGCTGATATTGATCCTTTAACTTCAATCATTAGACAATGTAGTTTTAGGTTGATGAACGATTTTCTTCGGTTTATCTGAGAATTTTATACTCAATCTTTTTAAACTATTCTCACTTAATAATAGTTTTGATGCGAATGTAGAAAGTTGTCGCAATCGCTTTTTATCTACATTATTTAAATAACTATACCATCCGTTTAATTCCATTTGCTCTTTATCTGTATGACACTCCTCTTTTGTGAGAAAATTGTAGATTTTGGCTCTCAATTTACGTTTATTATCATGACCAATCCCATATGTTTCATCATATAAAACTAATCCTGTTACTGATCGCTTTCCGGAAAGATCTTGTACTCTTGTTTTCTTATGATTGATATTGAAGCCTTCATTATTTATTATTCCAAAAATTTTTGGAATAGCCTTTCTTAAAGAGTGAGGAATGTAGCCCGATATGGTAATGTCATCAGCATACCTAGTATAGTTGAAGCCTCTTTTAGAGGCATAACCTGCAATTCTTAGATCAAGGTTCCAAGATATTAAGTTGGCTAATTTAGACGAAGTGGGTGCACCTTGAGGAAGACAGTCTTTATATGTGCATAATTTTGCTAAGATATAAGAGGCTTCGTAATTATAACCTATTTTTAAAAATAATTTGTATACTCTTTTGAAATCAATTGTGTTGAAATAGTTTTTGATGTCAAGATTTAATACACAATTATTCCCAATGTGGACTTGAGCGTTTTTCGAAATAGAATTTCCTAAATCAAATCCTTGACTATATTCAGAAGATTTAATTTTATATAAAATATTATGTAAGATCCAAGCTTGCACAGCTTTGAGCTTTCTACAAGGTTGAGAGATCATACGTTTCCCACCGGACTTTTTTGAAATCTCATAAGTCTTGTAGAAAGAGTCTTGAAATTTTGAAAAGTCGAAAAGAAGTCGTTCCGAAATTCTGATTTCATTAGATAACTCTTTTAATGAGCCTATAAATGGTAAAGCAAAAAGTTTTAAGTGGTTTGAATGAAAAGATTGTTTTCGTTTAATCATTAGAAAGAGTTGATTAGTGTATTTACTTCAAAAATATTGAGGCTTATTAAGATTATAAAAACCTACTGGATTTTTATGAACTTAATAAGCTGATACCATTGCTTTAGTTTGAACCAAAATTAGCGAAGCGCTAATCATTAAAAGTATATCAATAAATTGAGATACTTGTCTAAATTCTTAACTAACCAATCTCTTTCCTCTGTATAACAAATTTAAATATTTTAAACGAATTTCATCTAATTTATCTCTATTTCTAAAATATATGTAATTGTCAAATTTGTCTACTCCATATTTACTTAAAGAATAGGTGTCATTTTTTTTCTCAACTAATTTTTTTTTAATCATACTTGTTAATGATGAGGATGTAATCTGTTCTGAAAAGTCTTTATTTTTAATTACAGATCGAACAGCTTGATTAATTGTATTAGTATTTAAAGTTCCTGTAATATAGAGAAAGGGTAATATAAAGCTATCTAGATTTAATAAAGTTAACTCATTACTTCCATCTTGATTGTTAGTCATAACAGTTTTTATTGATTTCGTTAGTTGACTAAAATTTGGCTCGTTGAAATCTAGATACATAACAGAGGTAGGGGTTACTTTTTTTAATAGTTTTATAGGTCCTTGATTTATAAAGCTTTTATCTTGTTTGAATTTAATATCATTTATTACTATAGTTTTCTTTATAAGCCTTTTATCATTTGCAAAAGCTCCTAATTCCGCTATTGAGCCGGGACTTTCAACTGCGATAATAATTACATTTACACTGTCAGCTAAAAGAGATTCTAGTGATAGGAGATCATATTTTTTAGACATTAACAATTCATCAAACAAATCCTCCGGATACGAAATTGCATATCTTGAGGAGCTTGGATATTGACGTTGATATTGAAACAGATAGTTCTGTATCTTATATCTCATTTTAGTTTTATCAAAAATACTACCACCACAAAGGAATATTCGAATCGGTTGAAAATATTCCTTAGCTATAAAGTTTTTTCTTACATCTATTGCTAGAGCTTCTATTGATTTTTGGTCAAATTGGAAATTCATTTCGATTCAAAATTTAGATTTAATTACTGTTTGTATCTTTAATTATTTCAATCAATTCATCATTTGATAGCTTTTTGAATCTTGATGCTTGGTCTATGTGTATGTAAATGTGTTGTGTTCCAAGTCTTCCGATTGACTTGATTTTTTTGTTGCGAGGTACACGTCCCAAAAGACTGGTCACTTCTGATGGACTCTTATCTTTGAATTCTTTTCCCATCGCAATCAAGGTTAATTTTGAAGTAGTTGGTTTATTGAAATGTCCTCCCAAAATGAGACTGTCAAGTTTGCTTGAAAACTTATTTTCACTATCCCTTACCGTGATACCTTTTCTTTGTCGCTCTGCTATTTTTGTTTGTGTAGATCTAGGAAGTTTATTGAGTGAAGGAATTGCTGCTTTGGGATTAGCAAAGTGATAATAAGGTATGCCAAATAAATCAGCAATATTTATCATTTTTTTAATATTTAAGCCAACTTCACCATTGATTATATTTCTAATGTTGTTGGAGGTAGCACCTGTCAGTTTAGCTAAGTCTTCTTCAACGATTCCGAATGTGTCTAGATATCGTTGTACTTGTTTTCCGTATTCCTTAATGTACTTATCTTCTGTATTCATTAAAATAGTTGAATTTATTTTGACTTGTATATTTTATTAATTACCTTTGTTATAGCGATTTGAAAATCTTGGCAATTTGCCTTGATGAACGATGTATCTCGATCCATAAACGACTAATTTATCTCGAGAGAAACCGTGAAATCGCCCCATGCTCAAAAAGTTTACTACATTTGTAGTTCTTTTATACAAAGAAGCATGTGGGTGGTTCCGCGTGAACTCTAGGGATTGAGCCGGACTCCTTTGGGAAGATGGCAAAAAGGCTTGTCACCTATGGACCTAGAGGCGGATCACCCCTTGTTTTTTTAAGGAGTTTTCTTCTCTTCGAGTCACATCGTTTATTAATAAACCTTTTATAAAACGAAGTATGAGAACGAATGAACAAATTACCCACCAGTGCATCCCTTTGATCCAGGATCAAAGCGAGATTGCTATCTATCACTTAATAAAGAACGTCATTTGCTATCCTGAGTAATACCTCCCAATAAAAGACAAAAAAGGGGCGAGGGTGTGTTATTTTATACACACACTTTAATTCCATTTTGTCCGCACCGACCCCCTTTAGAAAAAGGGATAACTGACAATATGCACGTAATTCCATGGATACAGGTCAATAGATCGGTTTGGTTATTTTTACTCTAGCAATTAAAAATACTATTCTTTTCTATTCCTTCCAAGTTATATTCTGCATATATCTATTTCCGTGGCTTTGCTAAAGACAGGGGCGGTGCGATTTTTTGCTTTTATTTTCATGATTTAACTAGGTTTTTGAGGATTATTTATTCCTGTTTTTGGTGTAGTTGTTCTTTTTAATCTGTTGATCATGATGAAGATATCTTTTAAAACCAATTAACTATTACTATCCTGACGTGGGGCACCACCACCTTTATAATAACATTTTCTTCCGTGTGCCCCCGTCTTTTGGTAATTGCAAAAAACTAATTCATGAAAAATATATACCATGATAAAATCATTGATATCATCATGATGATATTGTTTCCAAGGATAGGGGTGAAATACCTTTATCAAAGGGAGAGGAGTATACCTCCAAAGACCTTTTCGCAGTGGCTCGGTCGAGTTGCGGCACTCATAGTTTCATTATTGTTTAGTTATCTCACAGTGACCCCTGCCTACGGGCAGGAGCCTGTGGGGCTAGGGGAGGTTACTCCGTTGAAGATTGGTGATACTATACCTGAAGAGTTATGGGATCTTGAAATTCCAGTTCTTTCGCACAATGGTAATAAATCAACTCTTACCTTACGTGACTACAGCGATGGAGTCATCATATTAGATTTTTGGGGTACATGGTGTTCCAACTGTATTAGTGAATTTCCCAAACTATTTGATTTACAAGATAAATTTGCGGAAGAAAAGATTTTATTGCTTCCCGTTGCAAAGCAGAAAGAAGAGATAATTACTCGAGTAATGGAAACTACTATTATTAAGGATATCCTTAATTTTCAAACCGCTAACGATAATGGTTATCTATTCGATTTATTTCCGGCTCAGGGATATCCACATGTAGTTATAATTAAAGGTAAATCGGTATTTGCAATTACGAACTCCAAGTCTATTAATGATCAAACTGTCGGAGAGTTAATAAGCGGAAAGGTAGGATATATTCCTACTAAACGAGATACTCGAGATCTGATTAGTAAAAGCCTTCTAATACCAAGATTTCTAGATATTAGACAAGATCATCCTATATACTACAGTACTTTGATGAGACAACAGGATGGGTTGAATCCTAGAATTGTTTTTGACCGTACCACAGAAAGAACTAGATGGCTTATTCCAAATTACAACTTATGGTTTATATACGAATTAGCTTGGGGCTATAAGGAAGATGAGCGTATATTCGAAATATCTAATTTTCCAAATCGCAGAATTGTGCTTACAAATAATCCCGCTCTGCATTTCGACCAGAGAGAATCTCAAGGTTATTCGAATGCGGATAGTGATGAATTCCTACGTTCACATAATTATACCTATGACTTATGGATGCCACCATCGCTTACAAAGGAAGATGCACGAAAGAAATTGACACAGGATGTTGACTGTTATTTAGGTGTTACAACTGCTGTAAAGACAATTAATATGCCCTGCTACGTCCTTAAAGAGACGGAAACTGATGTTGCAAAAAATCACGAGATCGTAGAAGAAATGCGTACTGATCGTCTCATCCGATATTTGAACTCTCCAACATTTGGATTACCTCCTATTGTAACAGATATAAGCTCTTATAATGCTCCAAAAGTTGAATTGGAAAAGAAGTACTATAGCTTCGAAGAGCTTAATAATGCCCTCCATTCTTATAACCTTAAAATAGTAAGAGAAAGTAGGCTGATTGAGATGTTTGTAGTCAAGGATACTAAGTTTACTACTGCAGTTGATGTAAATGCACTTGAATTGACGCACTATGGTTTTATCAATAAATCAAAATTATGAGAGCATTATACATTCTAACTATTCTTATATGTGTCCATACGAGTATAGTATTGGGCCAAACCAAATGGCAATTGCATGGTACGGTGATCAATGAAAAAAATATTCCTCTTCCTAATGCTTCAGTTGTCTTGTTAGAACCCCATAGAAGGATAGCTGTCAATGCAGAAGGAAAATTTGTAGTTAATCTGGATAAAGATTCAGCATATATTAACGTAAGTTTTGTGGGATACATTCAACAATCAGTAATAATAAAAAGAAATCAAAAGGATGTCGTAATATCATTAGTTCCACTCTCGAAAGAAATCGAAGAAGTGTATGTCAATTCAGGGTATCATACACAAAGACTAAAAACAAGTGTGGGATCTTATGAAATATTGGATAGTAAATTACTGAATAGAGAGGCAAGTCCTGATTTTATGAGCAAGTTAGAGAATGTAAGTTCAGGGGTTCTCTTCGATCGACGGGATGCTACTTTTTCCTCTAATGGTCGTATGCCCAATAACAACGTTTATATACATGGAATTAGTACACTCCGAACGGCAAACACTGGTGGAAGCGCTCCATTAATCGTTGTGGATAATTTTCCATTTGATGGTGATATTAATCTTATAAATCCAAACGATATTGAAAATATTGTGATTCTGAAAGATGCGGCAGCCTCATCTATCTGGGGCGCAAGAGCAGGAAATGGTGTTATCGTAATAACTACAAAGAGTGGAAAATATAGTACAAGTTTGAATCAGCATTTTTCTTCGAATTTTAAAATTAATGAAAAGCCGGATCTTTATGGTCGGAAGATTATAGATAATGCAACCTTGATTGGAGTTGAACAATTTTTATTCGAGAAAGGGTATTATAACAATTTGATAAATAGTGCCGCGAAACCTGTGTTATCACCAGTAGTGGAATTGTTGATTGAAGAAAAGAATGGGAATATTACTAATAGTGAGTTAGAAGAGAAATTACAGAAATATGCTGCGCAAGATATTAGAGCGGATATGCTTAAACACGTGTACCGCAATGCAGCGTTCCAACAGTATGCTTATAACCTTTCAGGTGGAGCAGAAAAAGTAAATTTTATTGCACAAATGGGATATGATATGTCTCACCCTGTTCAAAAAAGTGATAAATTGGAACGGATTACGGGTAGACTTTTTAGTAATTTTAAACCGTATTCATTCCTAGAATTTACGACTGGCATTAGTTTTTCTAATATCCGTTCAACTTTTGCTTCGGGAGGTGATTTTTATTCAGATAATGGATATACATTTCCTTATGTTAGATTAGTAGATGACACAGGAACATCACTATCTGTTCCTTATCAGTATAGAACTTCCTTTATCGAAACTGCAGGCAATGGCAAACTACTGGATTGGAAGTTCAGGCCAATTGATCTTATTAACAATCCTCCATTTACTTCTGATCAGAAGAATATTATGTTGGATGTAGGTACTAACGTAAAGTTGAACAAAGGTCTGGATATCAGTCTGAAATATAGATACACCTACAATAACAATACAACTCATGAAAATCATAATATTCAAAGTTATTATGCACGGAATTTGATCAATAGAGGAAGTGTAATTGTAGGCGAAGCCATAACTTATGGGTTTCCATATGGAGGTATCTTGAGACAAAATATCAGTGGAGGTACATCCAATTATTTTAGAGTACAGGGGAATTATAACCTGACTCAACAAGGACATAATTTCACGGTTAATGGAGGGATGGAGATGCGCAGTGTCAAATCGGAAGCTATGGGTAGTACGATGTACGGTTATAATGAACATACATTGACATACGCCACTGGGATTGATTTTACCAAAAGATATCCTGTTTTTGGTGGCTTGGCATCATATGATATGATACCCTTTAACTTATATCCCAATAAATCTTCTACTGATAATTTTTTATCGTTTTATCTTATATCGGATTACAATTTTCAACAACGATACTTGTTGTCTGCAAGCGTTCGTAAAGATGCTTCGAATTTATTCGGTGTGAATACGAATAATAAATGGACACCATTATGGTCTGTTGGTACAGGATGGAATGTCCATGAAGAATCATTTCTAGATGTTGATTTTATCAGTCAATTAAAAATAAGAGGTTCATTTGGTTATAGTGGGAATGTTGACAACAGCATGAGTGCTCTTACAACACTGCAATATCTGCCTAATAATAATTGGGGTATCCCTTATGAAATGGCTCGGATTGTAAACCTACCGAACAAAGATCTACGTTGGGAAAAATTAGCGAATTGGAATATTGGTGTAGATCTATCATTGTTCAATAGAAAATTGTCGGGTTCCATTGATTACTATATAAAAAATACATTCGACCTGTTTGATAGTTATCCACTAGATCCTTCACTTGGAGTTGCTTCTATGTTATTGAATGCTGCTAATACTAAATCAAAAGGCTTGGATGTTCGAATCGATGGAAAGATCATAGACAAGAAAATCCGTTGGTCCAGTTCACTTCTTTATAGCTATAATAATAACTGGATTGTAAAAACATTGACCGATCCTAAATTGCCGAATTCTTACGTAAATGTTGGGAATATTTCCAATATTGAAAATGACCTGGTGTATCAGGTATACGCGTATAGATGGGCTGGATTGAACGAAAAAGGAATGCCTCAGGGATATCTGAATGGTGAAGTGAGTACGGATTACCGTAGTATTATGCGTAACAAAGATCTTTCACAAATGGATAAAATAGGGTCAGCCAGACCTTTGTTTTTTGGTAATTTGAGAAATACATTTGATTATGGCGCGTTCTCATTATCTGCAAGTCTCTCGTATCGATTTAAGTATTATTTTCAAAGACCGAGTATTAACTATCAAAATCTATATGCCAATAATGATGGCCATATTGATTACATGGATAGGTGGCAAAAACCAGGTGATGAGTACCAAACTCATGTCCCTGTAATGATGTATCCAATAGATGCAAATGCCAATCTCTTTTATTCAAATTCCACTGTCTTAATAGAGAAGGGGGACTATATCCGCTTACAAGACGTGCGTATGGATTACCGCTCCAATATGAGACTTAAGAAAAAGGAAATACCATTTACACTATTTCTTATGGCAAATAATGTAGCTCTTTTATGGAAAGCAACTAAGAGTGATGTCGATCCAGAATATAGGGGTAAGATTCCGAATCCAAGAGCATATAGTATGGGTTTAAATATTAATTTTTAAAGTATTATGAAACGATTAATAATTATATTATCGTTGCTAACGTTTATCTCTTGCAACGATTTTCTAGAAGAGAAATCAGATCTTTCATTAGCGACTATAACGTCAGAAAATGATTTACAGGCATTACTTGATTATGCTGTAACCATGAATAAAGCTTATGTTTCGGCTGTTGGCGAAGTGGCATCCGACAATTTTTTTATCCCTACCCCTTACTTTAATGCTCTATCGGGAGAGGTAGAACGAGCAATTTACACATGGGGAAAAGTTCCGCTATCTAATACCTACTGGGTGTCTTATCAGCGCATACTGAATGTAAATTCGGTATTGGATAATTTAGAAAAGATAACTATGTCAAAAAATAAATACAATGAACTGTTGGGGAGTGCGTTATTTTTTAAGGCATTCAGTTATTGGGATCTTGCACAGGTTTTCGCTCCTGCTTATAACCCAGTAAACTCGGGCTCTGTTCTCGGTCCAGTAATGAAATTGACGTCTGATGTGAATGAACCATCTGTAAGGCTAACATTACAGGCATCTTATGAAATGATGATTACTGATCTTAAGAAATCAGTTAGCCTGCTCAGCGTTGGCAAACAGCCATATCCGACACGGCCAAATAGAACAAGTGCAATGGCGCTATTGTCTAGGCTCTATCTTTCTATGAATGATTATCATAATGCAGCCCTTTACGCAGATTCTGCCCTGTCCATTTATTCAGATTTGATGAATTATAATTTAATTACTTCAACAGCTAAATACCCATTTGAAATGTTTAATGAAGAGGTTTTGTTTTTTTCTACGCACTCTATAGGTAGTGTTACCCGAGAGGCTATTCTTCGGGTAGATTCTAATTTTTATAGCGCTTATGATCAGTATGATATAAGGAAGAATCTATTTTTTAGTAAACAAACGGATGGGTATATGGCATTTACGGGAGATTATTCAAAAAGTAATGCAGATCCTAAATTTAACGGGTTAACTACTGCTGAGTTATGGTTAATAAAGGCAGAGTGTGAAGCAAGGAGAGACCAGTTTAAGGAAGCTCTTGCGTCGTTGAATTGGTTTAGAAAGCATCGGTATAAGAGGGATAACTTCTTAGAAATTACGTTCGTCACCAAGGATGATTTATTGAAAGAAGTGTATGCTGAACGACGTAAAGAATTAATTATGCGTGGCGTTCGTTGGGACGATGTACGTAGACTAGAAAGTAAATATCTAGGAAGGGAACAACTTTTCCGAAAAATCGGTGACCAGTTAATTTCGATAGCAATAGATGATGTAAGATCTTTTGCATATTTAATTCCAGAAGATGTTGTAAATAACGCAGGTTTTCCTCAAAATTAAATCCAAAATAGCCGTCTTGATTGTAATCAAGCCGGCTATTTCAGCAACATTCTAGTAGGTTGGCCTATATTAATCGTTTAGCTTTCGACTAATGTTAGGGTTAGTAGATGCGGGATTTAAAAGATCACTTTCGTGCATATCTAATGTTGCTTGTGGTATATTACCATTTGCATCAGGTTCAGCACTGATAGCACATACTTTTTGTGTATCGTTGCATCCTACAGGATTTGTCGGCGACCCTGTATTGGTGTAGTTAGAAGGCTCAAGAACAGCTTCTTCATAGGCTACTCCATCACTTGGGTTTAGAGGACTATTGAATGTAAACCATACTTCACTAAAAGTGGTCTTCTCGATCATTTTGAATGAACTAAATCCTATAACGGCTAATCCTGCTACCAGCAGCATGCCGTGTTTTTTGATGATTTCTATTAATTTCATCTTCAGTTGCCGTTTTTATAATAGCAAAAAACGTCCTCCAAAAAACTTTATATTTCTTACACTAGGGATTGCAGCTTTTCTTTTACGAGGAGTTTAGCATTCCATGTATTCCTCGAGCACGCTACTAGGAGTTTGGCGCGTGTGCTGACACGACTAGGTATTGAGGACTCTACCCGCTAAGGGGGAATAGATTGAATAGCATTCGGTAGCGCTTGAATAAGTTTACCGCATGCATCATGGCTGTGCTTGAGGCATCCTCCTGGCTTTCATGTATTGAGGGTATCGCTCTGCTCGCTGTATCTCTGTTATGGTGTGTTGGATCTACGGGAGCGGTTGGCCCAGTCAAGTACCACCCCAGTATAGATAGGGCGAGTAGGAAAAGATTGACGAGGAGATGCTGATTCCAGTTTAAGCTTTTGAATACGGATGCGCAGCCGCATGGCCGCTTGGGGTATAGGCCTAGTACGCCAAGGGCGATGTATAGAGTAAATATCGATAGGAGTGCTGCGGATAAAAGATAGGCTGTTCTAGAGATTCCTACGTGGTTGATCTTCGCTGCATGACGATTATTGTACCGCGGTGCGCTCATGACTAGGGCCAAGCCGAGGGCTAGTTCTGCTAAGGGTAATAGCCAATACAGTATAGCTGCCCAGCTATCGGGAAAGGGTTGACGCAGTAGTGCGGTATGAAACTCAGACAGACTCCATAGCTTGTCTATTGCTACGTATAGCCAGAAGAGCATCAGGAATAGTTGTATGCTGTAAAGGGCGATATGTCTTCTTGTTGGGTTCATACTTTTTGCTATTGTTAAGCTGATAATATTTAACTAATTGTGAATCATATGTTTGTTTTGTTTGTTTAATTTTCTTTCCACTTTATTGCCTTTGGAAAGAGGAGGGCTGTTTGTTTATACTTGATAATGCTAAGTTCGCCAGTAATCTGGCAATTGCGATGTCAAAATTGATAGTTCTCACTGTCAAAATTGATAGTTTTACTCCTATAACTGGCTGAAGTAGCTGGGTGTCATATCAAGATAGGAGGCGATATACTTGTAAGGAATACGAGCAGCGATAGTAGCGAATTTTTTGTAGAAGGCACTCTTTGCCTGGGCTCTAGGGAGTAGGAGTAGTTCGCATCTGATCATACGGCGCATGCTCCAGACACGAAGCATCTTGTGGTAGGCGGCGGATAGTGTGCTGTGCCGATGGAGTAAGGTCATGACATCATGGTGCCTGATATAATAAATACTGCATAACTCCAAGGCTTGTAGCTGGTAGGGATCCTCTTTATTGGGGTAGATAGCGAGTTCGTGGGGAGCTATGAAATGAGCAACATCATTGTTATCGTGGTGTATCTTCATCAGGATACCACAGTCTGCGACGATGAGGTCTTCTGGATCGAGTAGGAGGATGCTGTCCTTAGGTAGGATCTTGTGATGGACAAAAGATTGAATGTCCTGTTGCTGTGCAAGGGATAATTGTATCTGGGATAAGAGAAAGGTAATGTCAAATGTACTCATACTGCTCTGAACTTGAGTATGTCTTTGCTATACTTTAGGGTATAGCAAAGACTAAATACCAATGGAATGCCATGGAATTAGCTGATGAAATAATGTAGCACTTCATCTTCACGAGCATCTGTGCCCGGAGCATAGGTGGTACGTTGTATCTGTTCCTCACGTACGAACTTGATACTTCGCGCCTGCACTTCGCCTTTTTCCATGGTTACCACATTGCGCTTGCGAAATGCCTGTCCGAGATTAGTTCCTGTAGTTGTACTAAATTCAGAGCCTAAGCTTACTAGGTAGTTGACTTGGCTATCGGCTAGCTCAAAATTGTCAAGCAACCACTTGTTAAAGTCTGTCTCTACGGCAAGGGCTTCTCGTTCTACAGTAGTATCATCGGCTTTGCGGATTTCTTCCATTTTTTTGTTGACGTCAGTGGACGTGAATGGTGTTTTGGTTCTCATAATACATTGTTTAGTTGGATTAATAAATTGGCTTTCAATTGTATAGCCTATGGCTAATATAGGCTTAAAACTATAGACAATTGTCTTAATGCGAATAAAATGCTATATTCGGACAAGTGATGTATAATTCGGACAACATAAGTTTGAATTCAGACACACCAATATAAATGTAGGACGAGCTCATCTCTGTCTAGGCCAACTATAACTGAAACTAATATGAACTGGAATCCCCAAGATTGGAAGTTTTTTAATTATGTGTTTAACATCATGCAGGTCGTCTTGGTGTTTTTTGCAGCTCATTTCATACTTTCTGCACAGGAGCCGGAGGGCTTTTTTGAAATTTTTACGGTGAAGGGTTTTATCCCTCAGTTTGTGTTTCATCTCTTTTTGCTCACTATAGTCGTGCTAATACTCAATTGGATAACGATACGGGAGATGGAGAGATTTTATTCGACACGTTGGCGTAGAGTATGTATTTATTTTCTGAAGACTTTGCTTGTCCCCATCGTATTAGCATTCCCATTTGCTTATCTCTATCTCGCATTTTTTGGGAAAGAGCTTGACCTTTATGCTTATGTAAATGACCTGTGGCCATTTTTATTGTTCTTTTTCTTGTTCATAAATGTGTTGATGTTGATGCGGTATATATTGAAGTCCTTGCTACTGGCAAAGAAGAATGTGGTGCCAGATGAGGAAATTCGGTTGCCGCTGGAAGTGTATAGTGGCGGTATAAAATCTGTAGTGGATCAAACAAAAGTGGCGTTATGCGTTCGTGAGGATCGTACAATATGGATATACCTGAAAGATGGTCGTGCTTTTACTTCTAGAGAGTCTATTGTACGGCTGAAAGATCAGTTGGTTACTGATAAGAATTTTTTCGCTACAGGTTCTTGGATTGTAGCGCATGATGTTATATCAGGTATCGACGAAGGACCCAGTGTACGCTCTAAAAAATTGCTATTGACGTTTCACTACACGGGGTTATTGATTGTTCCAAAAGATACGGTGAGTAGGTTTATGAAATGGTGGGAAGGTGGGCTATAGCTATTAGGTGTCTTTAAAGTAAATATAATAATCATATGGATGGTTCTAATACTATATATAAGGGGTTTCATAACTCTGTTTGATCTTTATTAGTTATTTTTGAGCTAATGAGTGCGAATATCAAAATATTTGAATTTAAGGATTTACCGATAGAAATAGAGGTAAAGGATATGAGGTTTGTAAAAGAGTTTTCGAAACTGCTTGGACAACCTCATAAGGCAACCTTTTATCAAATTGTTTGGCTTACTGAAGGAGAGGCCATTTTTCACATCGACTTTCGGGATATTACTATGAAAGCAGGTGAGATTTTGATTATCTCTGCGGGTCAAGTTTGTCAATTTGATATGACTTCCGACTATGCTGGGAAAATAATATTATTCACAGGCTTATTCTTCACGGTTAGCGAATTAGATTCAAATTTTCTACATACGGCTGAAATTCTCAACCCTGTAAGTCTGAATAAAACTACTTTAATTTGCCCTCAACTCATGAATAATCTGACCTCCTTGTTAGAGGAAGAGTTAAAGCACATGCGCGATTCTTTCCAAACAGGAATAGCCCAAAGCTATCTAAGGGTTATTTTACTGGAAACGGAGAGGCAACTTAAAACAGGTTATTCACCTTCGCTTAATACTATCTGTAGGGAATTTTATAATGCTGTTGAAAAGCATTATAAAGAGAATAGGAATACCGAGTTTTATGTGCAATTATTGGGCGTAAACGAAAAATTCCTTTCTAAGGAGCTCAAGGCTTTAACCGCTAAAACGCCAAAAAAACATATAGATTCGCGTGTAATTTTGGAAGCGCAAAGAATGCTCTCCTATAGCAACTTATCGGCTAAAGAGATTGGGTTTCAACTCGGTTTCGATGAGCCGACCAACTTTACTAAATACTTCCGTAAACATATAGGCATGACACCTGCACAATTTCGAGATTCGATAAGAAAAAAATTATAAGCGGATATTTACCATTAATAGACGCTGATTGATAATCACATCGAAATTTTACTGCTGTATATTTGTATTATACAATGGCAAAACCATTTCATAATATAAATAAATTTAAAGTATAGCAATGAAAAAAATTGTATTGATTGGAGCAAGCGGATTCGTAGGGTCTGCTATCCTGAATGAAGCACTGAACCGAGGTATCAAAGTAACGGCAATAGTTCGTAATCCCGAAGGTATTAAAATTTCAAATCCCGATGTTACAGTTGTTAAGGCTGACGTTTCGGATGCTGACACGGTAGCAGAAATCTGCCAAGGTGCGGATGCCGTTATCAGCGCGTACAATCCGGGGTGGACTAATCCCGATATTTACGACCTCACGTTGAAAGTATATCCGCAAATTCTCGCAGGAGTTAAAAATGCGGGAATTAAACGTCTGCTTATTGTTGGCGGTGCAGGCACATTGTTCGTAGCCCCAGGTTTGCGTGTAGTAGATTCAGGAGCTATTCCTGCCGAAATTATGGGGGGTGTAAAATCGCTTGGCGAATTTTACCTCAATACGTTAAGGAATGAAAAAGACATTGATTGGGTATTCTTCTCTCCAGCAGGTTCGCTTGAACCGGGCGAACGCACAGGTAGTTATCGTCTTGGTAAAGATGATTTAATTATTAATGACAACGGCGAAAGCAAAATTTCTGTTCAGGACTATGCTAAAGCAATGGTAGACGAACTCGAAAATCCACAACATCATCAGGAGCGTTTCACTATCGGTTATTAACTTCTCCAACTATCTGCGGTTGAAGCCTATTCTAAAAACCGTTTCGTAGAGTTTGAAAAATGGCAGGACGTATCTGCGGATAGCGAATTTTGGTTTTATCTTAAAAATGATTTATAACGTTTTATAAATCATTTTTATGCTTTCACCTTCTATGAATCGAACATAAGAAGTTTTCTTTTGGAACAGCCCTTGAGAGGATCAGGGGCTTGTTTATTGAATCTTGTTAATGACGTTTTCGATAAACCAGTTAGGAACTTTATCTTCATTGACCAAGATTTCTATTTTCCCGCTCACTACTTCTGCGCAGAGTAACATTTGGCTAGAAGAATTATCAAAAATATATGCTTTGTCAACCAATAATAGTGCTGGCAATAAATTGTCTAAAGTAGCATTATATCTTTTGATTATCCTTTCAGAATCCACAGGATGACCGCCTTTTTGTACTCTATTGGCAACACGTGATATATTCATATCTGAATCTTGGAGACAGACAAAATATAAATAGGTTCTGTACCCTAAATCATTTGCTTGTTTAATCTCCTCCAGCTTAGAGGGATGGCTCATTACAGATTCGAAAGAATAACTGATTCCCTTTTCCAGTAGATGCTTGCGTAAAAAAGCTGTAATTAATGAAGCTTCATAGCTATGGGTTTTTCTCGATTTGTCAATAATGACATTCTCTTTAATTTCAATATCAATATGCTGACCTTCTAACGTTGCTTTTTCAATAAGGGATATCGTATTCGGTTCTTTTTTGAACTCGTCTAGATCTGCTTGAGTAAGATGTAAATCAAAGTCTTCTATATTGATAAAGCCCTTAGAGACAATTTCTTTCTCAATTTCATCTGAGTTAATGAAATGTCCAATATGAAACTGTTTTAGTTCGGAGATGGTTGCAAATAAAGTAGACTTTCCTGATCCGTTGGGACCAGCAAATACTCTTAACCTTTTGGCTCTAGGCATATTTTAGTTCCTTTGGTCAAAGTAATCCGACTTTTCACTTGATTGACTTCTTTCAGCTCTTGGGTTGCCCCATTGGCTTTCTTAAGAACTATCTTTTTTCCCTGTACAACTTGTATGGGTAATTCTAATGCTGTAGAAATCCTAAATGCAGTAGATGAAGCCTTTTTCGCAGCTTTTGAAATAAGTCTTCTTTCTTCCTCTTTGTTCAATCTCTTTGCAATTGTACTCATGACTCCTCCTTTAAAAAACTTGTTTAAATATACCAATTATGTTGCTAATATACAATTTTAGTGTCTAGGGTTTGTTATGAGGATATCTATTATTTGGAACAGCCCTAGAGAGGATCAAGGGCTGTTATAAAAATCAGTATAATCTAAACTCTATTCAGTTGCGGTGCTTACTAAATGTTGTTTTGAGGTCAATAATAGAGGTTTTTTAATGGGTTCTGATCAATATGGATGCGGTTATAGAATCCTTCGAGTACTGTTCGGCGATTGTTCGAGACGCATTGCACACACCTTCGGGACAGCTTCGACACTTGTTCGACATTGCTTCGGTGCGACTCGAAGCGTTCTCGAAGCCCAGTCGAAGCCCAGTCGAAGAGCCCTCGAAGGATTCTCGAAGAGGTCTCGAACAAGTCTCGAAGCGCATTCGAAGACGTGTCGAACAAACCTCGAAGAAACTTCTTTTTTAATCGGTTTGGAAAAAAAATTGTTTTAGATAATCAAATTGAACCTTAAAACCAGCTCATAAACAGCTTTTTTGTAATGAAGCATGTGTATGATAGAAATATAGGCTTGATTAGAGGCTGTTTTAAAGCTAAGGGAAAGCTGATGGGGCGATTTACAGGTATACGTGTGCTTTAGTTTTTTGGACTCCTCTAACAGCCTTAAATCAGGGTGTTAGTTTGGTGGGTTTCCGTTACTATAGAGGGATACAAAATAGTTAGTAGTACGTAATTACATGTATTATTGATACACTACCTTCTCAAGATGTAGGTTCATTTGCTACCATCATAAAAATGTAGCTCGACTATATTTTAGAAGATTGTTTAAGCATCTATATATGTCATAAAAAAAACACCTGAAGCGGGGAACTCCAGGTGTTTCTAACTAACCAATTATTAACCTAAATTATGAATACACTATTAACGGAGCGAATTCGCCAAATAGTACAAGGGGTATAGCTATTTAACAGATTTTAACGAAAATGACTGTAAATGGCTCGTTTTTGGGCTGTAATTGGACGTTTATCTTGATTTTTAATAAAGAATTGGCTACATTTAAAATTATCGAATTTATAAACAGCAGAATATACACATCTATTGTTCTGCAGAAAACCCAAATAATTTGAACGAAGTAAGTGTGGTTGGTGGTGGAAGTTGGGCTACTGCTATTGTCAAAATTTTAACCGAAAACAAAATCCCAACGTATTGGTATTGTCGACGAAGGTACCAGGTGGAAGGTATCAGGCGAACTGGAAGAAATCCAGATTATCTCCATACCGTCAAGCTAGATCGAGATCTCGTGACACCCAGTGACGATCTATTAGAAGTGATCAAACGCTCCAGAGTAATCATATTTGTCGTCCCTAGCTCGAGCCTCTCACAGCTCTGCGAAAAAATCCCTCGAGATCTCCTCCAAGAAAAAATTATTATCAGCTCTATCAAAGGTATAACAGGGAATGAGCAATTGCCTACCGCTTATTTAAGCCGATATTTTGGAATATCTCCTCAACAAATGGCCTTGATTGCTGGCCCATGCCACGCCGAAGAGGTGGTCAACCAAAAACAAACGTATATGACGCTTTCTGGTGACAATAATACTCTTCTCAAAGAATTATCTCCTCTATTCACTACGCCCTATATTTCGGTCATGCAGAATACAGACCCTACGGGGGTAGAATATGCAGCGATCTATAAGAATGTACTGGGCGTAGTCAGTGGTATGGCAACTGGCCTGGGGTATGGTGATAATTTTCTAGCAGTATTGATCAGTAATGGTATTGAAGAGCTACGACTGATTATTCGATCACTCAACCCCAAGCAGATTAATTTTCTTAATTCTTCTTATGTAGGTGATCTATTGGTGACGGGCTTTTCGCAACATAGTCGAAATCGCCTTTTCGGAAAATATATAGGACAGGGGGATACCGTATCACAAGCCTTGGAGCGAATGACGATGGTAGCCGAAGGGTATCTAGCGACTAAAGGTTTGTTTGTATTGGCAGATACGTTGAAAGTCAAATTGCCGATTCTGCTAACCGCACACCGTATTCTGTTTGAGAATAAATCAATTGAACGAGAATTTAAATTATTAGAAAGGAACTTAGTATAATGTTATTAGCAACAGATTTGGATGGCACATTTTTAGGTGGACGTATGGAAGATCGATTGAATCTCTATCGTCTCATCAAGAATAATAAAGCTATCAAACTTGTTTTTGTTACGGGAAGGGGACTGGAGTCGGTCATCCCTTTATTGAATGACCCGATAATGCCGACACCGGATTATATAATCGCTGATGTAGGGGCTACAGTCGTGGATGGGCATACCTTGTCCGCAATAGAGCCTATACAGGGCGAAATAGAGAGCAAATGGCCTTCGGTATATGAGATTCAAGGAGCCCTGAAAGCGTGTGAAGGCTTGACTTATCAGCGTGTCCCTCAGCAGAGAAGATGCTCCTACTTATATGATGAACAAGTGGATATGGAGTTGGTGGGTCAGGTGGCCAAACAATTTAATTGCGAAATCATCACTTCGGTAGATAAGTATCTGGATATTATGCCCCAAGGGGTGAATAAGGGGAAGACTTTGATGAAACTCGTGAACCTTTTGGGAATAGCTCATGATGACGTATTGGTAGCGGGTGACACGCTGAATGATCTGTCTTTATACCAAACGGGATTGCGAGGGGTAGCCGTTGGCAAATCTGAACCGTCGCTCTTAGAAGCGACTAAGGGTATGGAGCATGTGTATCAAGCAGCAAAGGCTGGGGCAGGTGGTATCTTGGAGAGTATGCAGCATTATCCTTTGTTTAAAAAGTATATCAAGGGGATAATTCCCAAAAATCAGTCGAAAATGGGCGAAGAAAGTGAGCAGCTGATCTTGGTGTATCATAGATTGCCTATTGAACGGACAGTGGTCAATGGTCGAGTGACAAGAACAGCTCCCAAGAGCCCCAATGGGGTGATACCGTCTTTGCTGGGTTTATTCGAGTCTGGTCGATCTGGTATATGGATAGGTGAAGAGGTATTGCAACATGAAGAGCCTATTGTCAAAAATCAATATGTAGATAAGGACAGGTATCCTAATTTACTGGCAGCTACGATTTCATTACCAAAAGAAGATATTGATCAATTTTATCGTGTTTTCTCCAAAGAAGCATTCTGGCCTACCATATTCTCTTTTGTGGACAAAGCGAAGTTTGATCACGAGGATTGGGAGCATTATTTGGGTATTAATAAAATTTTTGCGGAGCGTATCGCTAAGGAAGCGGATGAAGGGGCTACGGTCTGGATTCATGAGTATAATCTGTGGATGGTGCCCTCTTACTTAAAAATAATGCGCCCAGATCTAAAGATTGGTTTCTTTCATCATACCGCATTCCCAGCAGCTGATATATTTAATATCATTCCTTGGCGTAGGGAGATTATAGGCAGTTTGCTGATGTGTGATTTTATTAGTTTTCATATTCCGAGGTATGTCGAGAATTTTGTGGACGTATTGCGCAGCCATACTCCACTTCGTGTGATACAAAAAATCAATGTAGCTAAGCAGTTTCTGACGTATAGCATGGCACTGGGAGTCGATCAGATGACGAAAGTCATCGAGGTGGATGGTCGCCAGATTAGGCTGGGGGCACAGCCCGTAGGTGTTAACTTTGACTTGATTGAAAAAGTATTAGCGAAGCCTGCAGTTAGAAAGAAGATTGAGGCCTTTAGAAAGGATAATTTAGATAAAGATATCAAAAGGATTGTATCGGTGGAGCGAATGGATTATGTCAAAGGTCCTCTGGAGAAAATCTTAGCCTTTGGTAAATTCTTAGAAACTTATCCAGAGTTCAGAGGGAAGGTGGAGTTAATAAACGTGTGTACGCCGCCTTCGCAGGGGATGAAAATTTATGATGAGATCAGAGATCAGGTGAATCAGGCTGTCGGGGAGATCAATGGTAAATATGCGACATTGGATTGGACACCTATCCAATACTTTTTTCAGACACTGCCTTTTGAAGAAGTGCTGATACAGTATGCGTTAGCGGATGTAGCCTGGATCACTCCTTTACGTGATGGGCTTAACTTAGTATCCAAAGAGTATATCGCTACGCAAGGAATACTCCAGCAATCGGGTGTGTTAGTATTGTCCGAATTTGCGGGTGCTTCGGTAGAGTTGCCTTACTGTGTGCCGACCAATCCATACGATATGCGAAGTATGATAGATTCTTTACTTAAAGCGCTGCTGATGGATGAAGAGGAAGCAATCACGCGTATAAATCGTTCGCTAGAACAAGTAAAGCATTATGATATCCATTATTGGGGAACTGACTTTGTGAAGGAACTGGATGAAGCGGTGATTTAGCATACCGAAGAATAAAAAAAGGTAAGCCTCGGCTTACCTTTTTTTATTCTTTTTAGTCAATTTAGCTTTTGTTCCCCCACCATAATTGTAGGTTTTGTTATTGCTTTCTTTCTTCTTGTGAAAAGCACCTCCTTGCGATTCATCAACTTCGGCTTTACCCTTTGGGGTAGTAGAAGGTTGATAGATAATCAGGTCATCGGGTAGAGGTACTACAGGGATTTTTTCGCCTATAGCCAGTTCGATTTTCTTTAAATCTGGAAGTTCCAAGTCTGTCGCAAAGGTAATAGCTATCACATCTTCATCATTCGTTTTCTGAACATGCTCTAAGAAAATATCGCCCGTTTCAGGGATTTCAAAATGAATGATAAAAGGTATACCACTTAAATCAATACTTGAAGTTCCTTCATTGGCTACAATAAGTATTCTACACTCTGGAATCTGTTTGAAATCATTGATATCATCAATACCTTCATCATCATGGAAGAAAGGATTTAATACTGTTATTTCACCTTTTTTACCACGTAGGTTTTGACTCAATTTTTGGGCTGTCAGTCTACTATTGACGAATACGACCACCTTCTCAAAGACTTCTTCATCTTGCATCAAGAGATTAAGTAAATTGATTTTAGTCGTAAAGTTAGGAACATGGTACAGCATCAACTCGTGTGTGTTGACTGTCTTGCCACTTAACTCGTCTACCTCTATCACTGTAGCAGCAGGCATAAAATCATCAATCATATGGTGCAGCTTGTCATGCTCTACTGTACTAAAAGCGAGGTATTGTACCTTGCCACAGCTCTGTGCTAGTTCTCTTACAGGGGTAGACATACCTTGTTTGACGATTTCTTCTGCATCATCTATAATAAAGGTCTGAATGCGATTCAGGTTAAGTCCTAGTTTTAAATATACCGCACGTGCACGATTTGGGGTTGCTACAACAATATCGACACCACGCACCAAGTCAATAATCTCCTCTTCGGTACTACCGCTTGCTTTCAAACCCATGATATATAAATCTGGGTTTCCACTGATAATCTTAAAACTTTCGACGATTTCGTTGATTCGTTCTTCATTAGGTGCTAAGACTAAGACTTTAGGAGCCTCATCTTCTGTATGTTTCAAACGCATTAAAACCCCCAAAATATACGTGGTCGTCTTGCCTGCACCTTCAGGAGCAATACCTATAAGACTGTGGCCACCTATAATACGAGATAGGGTTTTTAATTGAAATTCTTTTGCTGTAAAATATCCTAGATCATTCATTGATCTGAAAAGGCGTTTACTGAGCTTTAATTTATCTAATGACACTATTGAGTTGTTAAATGAATACGAACAACAAAGTTAACTAAAAAATATTTGTCCTTATATTATTGCTGATAATATAAGGACAAGTAGAGATAATTGCGAATAATTTTCAATTATGCAACATAGATGTGATGCATGCTTTAGGAATTACCGTATAAATTAGACTCACCGCCGTCAATAGCAATTGTTTGCCCATTTACATACCCATTATCCTCGCTCAGTAGGAAAGTTACTAATTTGGCTACATCTTTAGGCTGGCCTAATCGACGTGTAGGGTTACGTTGTGCATATTCGGTTTCTGCCGCCTTAGGGTCTGCAGGATTGACTTGTTTAAAAGCTTCTTCCACCATCGGTGTTAAGATGGCACCTGGCGCTATTGCATTAGTCAATATACCATAACGACCATATTCTATAGCCGCATTTTTTGTCATTCCTGACACAGCATGCTTCGTAGCTACATATGGTGTTTGGTTCATTACTCCACGTATACCGCCTACAGATGCTACATTGACAATACGTCCATAGGATTGCTTCTGCATGATCGGGATGATATGACGCATAGCATAATACACGCCTAACAAATTTATATCTATTACTTTCTTGAACACATCCAAATCATACTCCGTTAATGGCGCCTGGCGTCCTTCGATACCCGCATTATTATATAAACCATCAATTCTGCCAAATTTCTGTATAGTATGCTCCACGTAACCTTTGACTTGCTCTTCTTTGGAAACATCAGCAGTGTATGTTTCTATTTCAGCACCTTTATGGGCAAGACGTATAGATTCAGCTGCTTTTAGCAATGCTTCTTCGTTGTAATCCACCAACACTAGTTTAGCACCTTGAGAAGCTAAATCTTCCGCTGCTGATAGACCTAATCCCATGGCTGCGCCTGTTACAATTATTACTTTACCTTGCATAATATGATATTTTTATAAAAATTAATTGTTTAATAGTACGTTTTTCTTAAAGATAGGGAGGTTTGTGTTTAATTAAAATGTGATTCATCACTATTTTTTATGCTTTAAAAAAAATCAAAAAGCATTCATCAGCGAATAATGATTACCGAATCTTATCTCTATATTTTGGGATTATGAAGTGTATGTTTTTTAAGGCTCGAAGGGATGGCCTTATGGACTAAAGGCTGCGGTTACTAGTGTCTCGTAGGGCTAAGTTCCCTAGGTGGAATTAACTTTTGTAAATAGTACGTAACGCTTCATACTATTTACAAAAGTTAAGGGTTGACTATGCTATAGTGTGCTGTATACGGGACAGCTTACTAATTAGTAGTTACATCATCATTGATATATTCAGAATCTTCTTCTTCATCCTCATTGATATAGTCGTCAGGGTCTTGAGCAGACATATAGTTGCTCATATGGCCATGATTTACGTGTAATAGGATAGGCGAAGTTGCCCAATTGGATTGTTGCAGTAAGTTATTTGTCGTCATAATATTTTGTTTTAATTGTATATAGGTATAAAACAACTTGTGTCTTTAAATGTTTGAGCGAAGCTTATTTAATCCCTTCGTATCAACTCCACAGGTGATGTGCAAAAGAGTTTTAGTTTTCCTATTTTTGCATTTCGAAATTTCAGGTCACACTATGGATCAAAAAATACTTTCTTTGTTAGAGAATGTTTCCAATGCGGTAGGGGTTTATTTTTTGTATGACAAAGATGATCGTTTAATCTATATCGGTAAGAGCAAGCATATTCGAACGCGATTAATACAGCATTTCAAAAGTGATGCTTATCGGGAGGTACGTATTCGTGAAGAGTTGGCTCGGATTGATTATGAAGTAATGGGGGATGAGACTATTGCTTTGCTGCATGAATCGGATTTGATAAAATTACATCAGCCCAAATATAATCGTGCACTACGAAAAACAAAGTTTTCATATGGTTTGTACATGCGTACCGACGCGTGCGGGTATTACAGTCTTTATGTAGACAAAATTGATCCCCTTAAGAACGAAATTGTTTCTTTTTCGAGCTTTCGCGAGGGGAAAGAAAGGTTATTTGCGATCACAGAACGCTATCAGCTTTGCCAAAAAATTAACGGATTATACAACACTAAAGGATCTTGTTTTCAGTATCAACTCAAAGCGTGTAATGGCGCGTGTATTAATAAAGAAAAACCTCTGTTCTATAATGAGCGCGTAAATCTGTTTGTGCAGACTACGGAACTACCGTTAGGTGACCAATTTATTGAAGTAGAAGGTCGACAGGAGGATGAAAAGGGACTGATCTTTATAAAAGATGGTACGTACAAAGGATTTGGGTATTGTAAGAAGACGAGTAAAAGTAAAAATGTATATCTCAAAAATATTGTTTTAAAGGAAGATAATAGAGATTCTCGAAGAATAGTGAAACGCCTTTTACTCCAAATGCCAAATGGATAGCAATTCAGTCAATTAGTTTTCACTATTAATTATTAAGTGAGTTAATTGACTGAATAAAAATGCAAATCGAAAACTAACGTCAGGTTTTAGAATAAATTTACCGCAACAAATGCCCCATAATTATTTTTATTAATTTTCATCGGTCCATACCAGTCAAAGTTAGCAGCTCCTCCAAATGTAATATCCTTATACGTTAATCCTGCCCTCAACATTATATAACTTCTTGCATGAAAGTCATGTCCCAAATTATGTGTGTAAAGGCCTTGAAGTCTAGAATATAAATTAAACTTTTGACTTAAAATAGGCT
Organism: uncultured Sphingobacterium sp.; assembly: GCA_947630335.1. Taxonomy (GTDB): domain Bacteria; phylum Bacteroidota; class Bacteroidia; order Sphingobacteriales; family Sphingobacteriaceae; genus Sphingobacterium. The sequence continues at coordinate 25,388 of CANRHE010000003.1, read as the reverse complement.
TGTATTCAACTAACGCTAGTGCATCAATATTAGGGTTTTTTGTCAAATCTATTCTTGGGTTTGCAACTGCTAACCACGTACGATTACCATATGAAAATATTGTACCCGCAGATGGTCTAATTCCGTCAATTGGATTCCAAATAAATCCTCCAGATAAATCGATACCTCTAATAATACTATACGTAAGATTTCCCTGAAGCATGTAATCGTCTATTTTAGAATTACCCCATTCTGATTGTAAATTAGTTACTCCAAAAAAGCCTATTTTTGGAGTGCTTTGGAGTTTTTTATCAATAATCATTTGGTAAGCAAAAGCACGATCCCCTGTAAATGCTTCTACAAAAACTGGAGGGTTTGAAACTTGAGGAATACGAGCTTCTTGCGCATTGACTTTGTAAATATTCACAATCATTGAAGTCGCAATAAGTAACTTATTTATCTTTGTCATATTTAAAAATGTTTACTCGCAAAATTAAATCGTAAAACATACTTTATTTAGCTATAACAAATCACTTAATGGTATTTTTCAATCATTTTTCTATACGCTATTGGAGTTAAGTCTGTTGATTTTTTAAAAAACTTACTAAAGTAGGATAAATCATTAAAACCTAAATCAAATGCTATTTCTCCAATATCTTTTGAAGTTTGTAGGAGTAATACTTTTGCTTCTTGTATTATAATTTCGGTATAAACTTCCTGAGCAGATTTTCCAACATGTGACTTTATCGTTTTATTTAAATGATTAGGGCTTAGATTCAATATGTCAGCTATTTGTTTAATAGAATAGCGTTTATTTAAATTAGTATTGATTAATTTTATATAAGCTGTAGTAATCTCTTGTTTTTTATTAATATTAGAATGTAGTTTTTTTTTATCCTTTAAATTTATTTCTACAATTACTGTACGTAAATAATGCTCTAATAGATTCTTATTTTTATGAAAACCTTCTTTATAAAGATTATTCATAATAGTTAATAATGTCACAACTCTTTTAAAGACGCTACAGTCAACTCTTATTTTATTAGTAGTAGTTGTATTGAAATTCCACTCGGTAAGCAAAGCACGATCACCTAGGAAATCATCAGAGAAATGACAATAAAAGCCATTTATATCATCAGAATAATTATCCGTTGTCGAAACGTGTAAACGGGGAACAATTAATAACTCATTTTTATGTATCTCGTAAGATCTTATCCCAACTTGACGTTTTGCAAGTCCATCAGTTACTATAAAAAAGTCATTAACTGTTTTTTTATGTGGTGGTATTGGTAATTCTAGCTTTATAGAGGTGTCGTTTAGAGCATGAATAAAGAAATTATTTACATTTTCTTTCATATGTAATTGCTCTTGCGTAAAATTTACAAATTGATTTTTGAAATCAAATGGTTTGAAAACTGATATGTTTTTATTTTTTTTCAACAAAGCTATAATTGTAAAATTGGAATAATATAGTTATTATATCTTTTTATAAAGAATACACAAAATATTATTACGAAATAAGTACATAGTATTTTTTGAACAAATCCAAATTACTTTTTTGTTTAAGGTGATATATTAATCCCAACTTGAATATTTCTTTCCTAATTATATTTTAAAGCTTTCTCATTTCAATAAGAACGATGTTTTATAGCTTCATTATAGCACATTAAAAGTGTATTTGTATACTTTTTTTGATACAAATTAGTATTATATAGTATTATTGTCATTTACATTAGTATATTTGTGTACTAATTACGCTTGCGATTAGTGGAATAACAATTTATAAACAAAACATGTAATACAGTTTTTAATAAGGAAGGAGGTACTAGTAGAATTAATTTTTTATAAAGTCAATATTGTATTTTTTATTTCTTGAGTTAAATTATTTTTTAATAAAATTTTATATTTATTTACTATGAAAGTCAATATTTCAAAAAATTATTTATCATTTTTTACAGTTGCGGCCTTAACTACTTCTTTGTTTTTTACTTCTTGCGACAAAGATGATGATAAGGATGTGGTAACAGAAACTACCATTACCGATATTGTTGTTTCTAATCCAAATTTTAATATTTTAAAATCAGCGGTCGTAAAAGCTAATTTGGCTACGACGTTAAGTGGTACAGGTCCATTTACAGTTTTTGCTCCTGATGACAAAGCATTTGCGGCTTCGGGGATTGATAATTCTACTATTACAAGTTTGTCTTCGGATCAATTGAAAGATATTCTATTGTATCATACGCTGGCATCTAAAGTTACGAGTGCACAAGTACCAGCAGGTCCTAATGCGCCAGTTCCGACCGCAGAGGGTTCGAATGTGTATGTAACTAAAAATAGTAAAGGTGTCTTTGTAAATGGACTGAAGGTAAATACTCCTGATGTGATGGCGACAAACGGAGTGATTCATGCACTAGAAGCTGTATTAATGCCACCTACAGGAAATATAGTAGCTACAGCGCAAGGTAATTCAGATTTTACATTTCTTGTTGCAGCAGTTTTACGGGCTAGTCAAGGGAATACGAATGTAGCGTCAGTATTATCTGGAGAAGGTCCATTCACGGTATTTGCCCCTACAAATCAAGCATTCATTGCAGCAGGTTTTCCTACGATCCAATCTATTGAAGCTGCTGATCCAGAGGCGTTAACAGCAATATTAACGTACCATGTCCTAGGTGCTAGAGCATTCTCATCAGACTTAACGGAAGGTCAAAGTATTGAAACCTTGAATGGAAAGAAGTTAGCAGTTAGTTTAACTAATGGAGCTACCATTAAAGGTGTTGGTAATGATAAAGCAAGTAATATTATCAAAACAAACTTAATGGCTACTAATGGTGTGATTCATGTAATTGATCGTGTATTGCTCCCATAAATTATTTCATACTATACTATTACTTTTATAAGGCGAGATTGTATCTCGCCTTATTTAGTTTATTAATTAGATGGTATTCTTGATGCTTCACTTTCAATATGGATAGTTATTAATATTTTTTATATTTGATTTACATTATTGACCTAAGCACAACTCTAAAGCTTTATAATACTATGTATAATTAGCTGTTATAGAGTATAACTATTTCTATCAATAATAATATTAAAATATTTATTAAATGATCAAAGGAAATCAATTTGATGCTATCGTCATTGGTTCAGGTATTTCGGGAGGCTGGGCTGCGAAAGAGTTATGCGAAAAGGGATTTAAGACTTTACTTTTGGAACGAGGTAAAGATGTTCAACATATTAAAGATTATCCAACAGCGCATCATGATATTTGGCAATTTGAGCATCGAAATCAATTACCATTAGCCGTTACTAAAGAAAACCCAATTGTATCCAAATGTTATGCTTTTAAGGAAGATGCTATGCATTTTTTTACGAAAGATAATGAACAACCTTACATTCAAGAAAAGCCATTTGATTGGATAAGAAGCTATCAAGTTGGTGGAAAGTCTCTTACATGGGCAAGGCAAGTACAGCGTTGGTCTGACTTTGACTTTGAGGGGCCACAACGAGATGGTTTTGCTGTTGATTGGCCTATTCGATATCAGGATATCGCACCTTGGTATAGTCATGTGGAGAAATTTATTGGGGTGTCGGGGGAGAAAGATGGTAATAAATATATGCCTGACGGCGAATTTCTTCCTGCTTTTGAGCTTAATAGCGTGGAGAAAATGATTCAACAACGTCTAGGAAACTATTATCCAGATAGACAGGTAATTAGTGGTCGTTGTGCGCATATTACAGTACCCAAAGAAATTCACATCCAACAAGGAAGAGCACAATGTATGGCAAGATCGCTCTGCAGTAGGGGATGTCCTTTTGGTGGCTATTTCAGTGCGAATAGTTCTACCTTACCATGGGCTCTTAAAACTGGGAATTTGACTTTACGACCTAACGCAGTCGTAGAATCAATTATTTATGATGATGCAGCTAATAAGGCTATTGGTGTACGTATCGTAGATAGTGAATCAAACGAAGTTATAGAATATTTTTCCAAAGTTATTTTTCTAAATGCTTCTACGTTAGCTAGTAATCAAATTCTATTGAATTCTATTTCTAGGCGTTTTCCAGACGGATTAGGTAATGATAGTGGAATACTGGGCAAGTATGTCGCTTTTCATAATTATATGGGCAGCTTGTCGGGTAGCATTGACGGATATGAAGATAGATATTATTATGGACGTAGACCTACCCAGCCATTGATACCCAATTTTAGAAATGTGAATGGTCAAGAAACTGATTTTTTACGTGGGTATGCTTCATTCTTTTCGGCCTATAGACCGGCTGGTGTTCCTTCGAAAGATACAGTAGGAGCAGAATTCAAAGATTCATTGACTGAGCTAGGGGGCTGGCGGGTATCTATGATGATGCAGGGCGAAACTATTCCAATCATAGAGAATCATGTACGATTGAGTGCCAAAGAAACCGATAAGTATGGAATACCTCAACTCATTACGTCTATTGGATACCAAGAAAATGACTATAAAAGTTTGGAAGATTTCCTTGTTCAAGGATCAGAAATGTTAGAAGCAGTGGGGGTGAAAGATATATATAGGAATAGATCTAATCAGAACCCTGGATTAGATATACATGAGATGGGAGGAGCTAGGATGGGACATGACCCGAAAACATCAGTGTTAAACAGGTGGAATCAAGTACATAGTTGTCCCAATGTCTTTGTAACGGATGGTGCGTGTATGACATCCACAGGGACCCAAAATCCATCGTTGACCTTTATGGCTCTTACGGCAAGGGCAGTTTCTTATGCCGAATCTGCGCTGAAGAAGGGAGAGATTAAGTAAGAATTTGCTTAAATCATATTCTTCTATAGTGGCCTTTTAATATCAACGAGGGAAATTTAAAGATTCGCCTCGTTGATATCTTTTCTACCTTTTGTTGATTCGGCCTTTAAATGCACTTTTGCCATCCATAAATGCTTCTAGCACTATTCTTCCTTTGGGTAAATGTGTGAGGTCATAGCTGAATAGCGCATTTTTAACAGCTTTATATTCATGCTTTTGCCAGATCATACCATCCACCGTGATTTGTATGGTCATATCGTTAAGCTTATTGGATACGACACTCAATTCTGTTTTATCAATTACTGATCTGGGGTATAGCGAAAATGCATGTCTTCCTTCTGTGGTATCCATTTTTAAAATGTTGCCTGTAACATGTGGTGTCATCCGTAATGGCTGGGTAGAAATTCGAAGTAAAGAGGCAATTGAAGGGAAGAACATTGCAGATGATGATGCTTATACCTTGCTGATGGCTTTGAAAAATGAAGGAGAAGAGTAAGATACCAAACCGCACTCCAATAAAATGGGGTGCGGTTTTTTTTAGTTCATAAATGTATGTTTTAATCGATTTATTATTTAATTAAAATAATAAGAGATAAATTTGTCCTCTATTATTTTTAACTTATCTTTGTATTAGATTTCAGATTTAAATGTGGCCGAAATGAAACAGGATATTCAAAATATTGAAGACATTCGTCTATTAGTAGATACATTCTATGGTAGGATACAGGAGGATGTAACTATCGGACCAATTTTTAATAATAAGATTCAAAATTGGGATACACATTTGGAAAAAATGTATAGATTTTGGCAAACAATTTTATTGAATGAACATACGTATAATGGAAGTCCTTTTCCAGTACATATGCCTCTACCAATTAAAAAGGATGATTTCTTACACTGGGTGTCTATTTGGCAGAATACTGTAGATAGTCTATTTAGTGGTAAGGTAGCTGATGAAGCTAAATGGAGGGGGGAAAAGATGGCAGAAATGTTTTCTTCTAAAATGGAATACTTTAAGAGTAATAATTTGAAATTTCCAATGTAGACTTTAGGAGTGATTTAAATGATAACTTATTAAATATAATGATTATGGAAAAGGCCTCTATTTTTGAGAATATAGTCTATGGCGATTCAAAGCCTGCTATCAGTGTACTGCTGAATACGGACGCAATAAAAGAGGTGCGTATTGTATTTCGCCAAGGACAAGAGATGAAAGAACATACCGCTGGTTATCCAATTGTGGTAGAAGTAGTTGAAGGGCTTATTGATTTTGGTGTGAATGGAACAAGATGTATTCTTGAAAAAGGAATGTTAATTGCTTTGGAATCTGCTGTTCCTCATGATTTAATCGCGAAAGAAGATAGTATTGTTCGATTGTCATTACATAAAGATGATCCTATAGAACGTGTCAAACAAGTAGTCACTTAATAATAAAATAACGAATAGTTTACTTATATGGGGATTTTTTCAAAAACTTGTGAATATGCAATGCGTGCTATGTTCTATATTGCTCAACGCTCGCATGAAGGTCATCGTGCAGGTATAAAAGAGATAGCGGAACATGTGGATTCACCTGAGCATTTTTTGGCTAAAATACTGCAAAAATTAAGTAAAGAAGGGATGGTACAATCTATTAAAGGACCAAATGGAGGCTTTTACTTGGATGTAGCTAGTCTAAATCGTCCCTTGGCGGATATTATTACCGTTTTTGAAGGGGAACAAATTTTTAGAGGATGTGGAATGGGGTTGAGTTATTGTTCTGAGGATAATCCTTGTCCACTGCATAATGAGTTCAAAGAGGTACGACAAAAAATCACAGGTATGTTGATGAATACCACCATTGGTCAGTTCAATGATGAACTGATTAGAGGTCAATTTTCTTTAAACAAATAATTTTCACTTTGTTTTATTTAAAAATATCAACAACCTCATCGATATGGACTTTCCCAAAATAGTCTTGAATACGGATGCTCTCTAGTTTATTTTTGATTGATTTCTCGTCATGTTTTACATTGATGAGTAATTGTTCTAACTCTTCTATTGGTTTGGAAGCAAAAAAGTCTCCAAATATTTTTATATTTTCAATATATCCTTTCTTTACATCAATATGTACTTCAATGAAGCCAGCAGCTAGTTTGTTTGCTTTTTTGAAATTATAAGCTGGCGAAAAGCCGTAGTTCCATTCCCAAGTAGCATATTTTTCTTGAACAAGTCTATCTATAGCTTCTATATCTGCAGCTGTAAGATTATATCGTGTTGTTTCCTTATTTGACTCTTTTATTTCCTCAATAAAAAGTTTTTTGAATTTTTGCGTATTAAAATTTACAGGTAGATAATGAATGAGATTAGTAACTCGTGCTCTATTTGATTTAATAGCTTTATCAATAAATTTTAATGGATTTACTTTCAATGCATCAACCAGTACCATCATTTCTGAATCTATAAGCACTGTTCCGTGCTGTATCATTTTACCTGATTTGACTAGTTTTGCATTTCCACTGAATTTTTTACCATTGACAAGTAAATCATTCCTTCCTTCTAGCTTGGCTGGAACATTTAACTTATTTAGTAGACTTATTACTGGCGCAGTAAACGTGGCGAAATCTGTAAAATCATTTTCGCTCACTAAAGTATGAAATGAAAAATTGAGATTGCCCAAATCATGGTATACTGTTCCACCACCGGAGAGTCGTCTAACTACTTTTATGTTATTGGCTTGGACATAGTCTACGTTTATCTCTGCTAATGTATTTTGAAATTTGCCAACAATGATAGATGGTGCGTTTATATAGAATAATAGTATGTCTTCTTTCGGAAATCGAGATAATAGATATTCTTCTGTAGCGATGTTAAAGTAAGCATCATTTGATGGAGAGTCAATAATAATCATGTGTATCTGCTTTAATAATTCTAAAGTAATAATAATTAAATTATTTTGATGCTTAATGATTTTGTTAATTGATATTATTACATAAATTTGAAGTCCAATTCTATTAATCTATGAAAACTAGTGCAAGTGATATCCCTAACTTAGGTAATGAATGGGACTTTTGGTTTGAGCATTTAAAAAAATTACCTGCTGATGAAAGTAGGCAGAAAAGGCGTAATAGTTATTACTTCATTCTAAATACCGAAACATGCGAAATAGAGTACGTGAGTAAAACTGTGATGCATGTATTAGGTTATAAACCTGAGGAGTTCACGATAGAGAAATTATTTTCAATTATTCATCCTGACGATCTTGAATATTGTAGAATTTGTGAAGCAGAATGTATTGAAGTCAGTAATGGGCTGCAGTTTGAAGAGCATTTTCGTTATTCCTTCCAATACTCTTACCGTTTAATGACTAGTAATGGAGATTATATTACAATAAAGCAACAATATCATGCTATTGAAGTAGATGATTATGGCCGTATGTTGAAGACTATTGTGATGCAGGAGTGTATTGAAAACTATACAATACGACCTGATGATGATCTAAAGGTATTTGATAATTTAAAGAATAGACCCATAAATTTACCTAGTAAGTATAAACTGACTAAAAGAGAGTTAGAGATATTAGAGTTGGTCTATAAAGGGTATAAGAGTAATGAAATATCTGAGATGTTATACTTAAGTAAACATACAGTGGATACTCATCGTAAGAATATTTTGAATAAAACAAGACTAAGTTCCTCGACCATTGATTTATTGAATAAAGTATAAACGGCACTTTACTTTATAAAAAAAGCTAATCTCTGATGAGATTAGCTTTTTTATTTAATTATGAGTGATAATTATAATGTTGCAATTGCATCATTTAATGTTGTCGATGGACGAAGTGCTTTCGAAGCTAATTCATCATTCGGGAAATAATAACCACCTATATTTTGAACTTTACCTTGAGCAGCAATTAATTCTTCATTGATTTTAGCTTCATTGGAAGCTAGTGTTTCTGCTAGTGAAGCAAATTTTGACGCTAACTCAGCGTCTTTAGTTTGTTTCGCTAACTCTTGTGCCCAATACAATGCTAAGTAGAAGTGTGAACCACGGTTGTCAATCTGACCAACTTTACGAGCTGGAGATTTATCATTTGCTAAAAATAGCGCATTTGCCTCGTCTAAAGCGTCTGCTAATACTTGAGCTTTCTCGTTGTGTTGAGTTTGTGCTAAGTGTTCAAACGATGCTTGTAAAGCTAAGAATTCACCTAATGAATCCCAACGTAAGTATCCTTCGTTGATAAATTGCTCTACGTGTTTAGGAGCAGATCCTCCAGCACCTGTCTCGAATAAACCACCACCATTCATTAAAGGAACGATAGATAACATTTTAGCAGATGTACCTAATTCTAAAATTGGGAATAAATCTGTTAAATAATCACGTAATACGTTACCTGTTACAGAAATAGTATCTTCTCCTTCACGTATACGGTCTAAAGAGAATTGAGTAGCTTCAATTGGTGCCATCACAAAGATATCTAAACCATTTGTATCATGATCACCTAAATATTTTTCAACTTTCTTGATAATCTCTCTATCGTGCGCACGATTTTCATCCAACCAGAATACAGCAGGAGTGTTTGAAAGACGAGCACGATTAACAGCTAATTTGACCCAGTCTTGAATAGGAGCATCCTTAGTTTGACACATACGGAAAATGTCACCAGCCTCAACTGGTTGAGACATAATTACTGTACCGTTTGCATCTACAACACGAATAGCACCTTTAGCTTCTGCTTGGAATGTTTTATCATGAGAACCATATTCTTCAGCTTTTTGGGCCATTAAGCCTACGTTAGGTACTGAGCCCATCGTTTGAGGATCTAAAGCACCGTTTTCTTTACAGTCTTCAATTACTGCTTCGTAGACACCAGCATATGAGCGGTCTGGGATGATAGCGATTGTATCACGCTCTGCACCAGCTTTATCCCACATTTTACCTCCGATACGGATCATTGCAGGCATAGAAGCATCAACAATAACGTCAGAAGGAACATGTAAGTTAGTGATTCCTTTATCGGAGTTAACCATCGCTAAATCAGGACCATTAGCTATAGCTTCATCAATAGCTGCTTTGACTTCAGCTTCTTTTTCATGGCCTGCTATTTTAGCATAGACTTCACCTAAACCATTATTTTTATTGATACCTAAAGATTCAAAAAGTTCTCCATATTTGGCAAAAACATCTTTGAAGTAAACCTCTACAATAGCACCAAAAATAATTGGGTCAGAAACCTTCATCATAGTTGCTTTCAAGTGTGCAGATAATAATACACCCTCGGCTTTAGCTTCTGCAATGGTAGTTGCAACAAATTCTTTTAGTTTAGCTACGTTCATCACCGATGAATCAATAATTTCACCTGCTTTTAAGTTTGCTAAACCTTTTAATTCTTTTACTGAACCGTCTTCTGCAACGAATTCAATTTTATATTGAGAATCATTCTCTATGGTTACGGATTGTTCGGTAGCATAAAAATCACCGTCAGTCATTGACGCAACTTTCGTTTTGCTATCAGAAGCCCATGCACCCATACGGTGTGGATTGGCTTTGGCGTAGTTTTTAACAGCTTTTGGCGCGCGGCGGTCAGAGTTACCTTCACGTAAGACAGGATTAACTGCTGAGCCTAAAATTTTAGCGTATGTTGCTTTAATTTTTTCTTCTTCAGCATTAGCTGGCGCATCAGGATAGTTAGGAACAGCATAACCAGCTTTTTGTAATTCGGTAATCGCTCCTTTTAATTGAGGTATAGAAGCAGATATGTTTGGTAACTTGATGATATTTGCATCTGGTGTTGTTGCTAATTGCCCAAGTTCTGCCAACGCATCTTCAGTTTGTTGGTCAGCGTTTAAATATTCTTTGAAATTAGCCAGAATACGTCCTGCTAATGAAATATCTCTTAATTCTACATCGATATTCGCTGTTTTTGCGAAAGCTTGAACAATCGGTAAAAACGAATATGTTGCTAATAATGGAGCTTCGTCCGTTTTAGTGTAAATAATTTTAGATGACATAGTTTCTATTGAAATTATATTAATTTTACTTATCGAAATACTGAAAGTAGGCTCTGTTGTAGCCCGTCTTCAAAATTCGCTTAAAGATAACAAAATCCTATTTAAATTGCTAGATTGTCATGAATAATGACTGAATAAGCAAATTGTTTGGCTAGGATAGATTAGAATGTATTAAAAAGGGTTTCAAAATTAATTTTGAAACCCTTTTTAATACATTCATTAGAAGTTTGGTTTTAACAAATACTTGTCGTAGAATCTGAAAATATGTTCTGCTGCTTCCTCAGCCGTATCAACTACGCGATATAGTTTTAAATCTTCGGAAGAAATGTACTTATTAGCTAGCAATGTTTTCTCCACCCATTCTAATAATCCTGACCAATATTCCGAGCCTACTAATACGATAGGGAATCGTGCAATTTTACCAGTTTGAATAAGTGTAATAGCTTCAAAGAGTTCGTCCATAGTTCCAAACCCACCAGGCATTACAATGTATCCTTGAGAATACTTCATAAACATTACCTTGCGGACAAAGAAATAATTAAACTCTAGTAATTTGTCTCGATCGATATATCTATTGTGAAATTGTTCGAACGGCAATTCAATATTAAGACCAACAGATTTACCACCTGCATTATAGGCGCCTTTATTAGCTGCTTCCATAATACCTGGACCTCCTCCTGATATCACACCATAGCCTTTTTCAGCCAATAGTTTAGCAATTTCTACCGTCAAATGATAATATTTATGATCATCAGGCGTACGTGCTGAACCAAAAATAGATACACAAGGTCCGATTTTTGCTAATTTCTCAAACCCATCAACAAACTCTGACATTATTTTGAAAATTTGCCATGAGTCTTTTACTTTTATCTCTTGCCAAGTCTTATTAGCAAATGAATTTCTAATCTTGTTTTCTCCTGTCATATAATGTATTCTATAACTTGAAAAATCAAGATATAAAAAATTTATTATCTTTTGCAAGATTATTCTTTGTTTGTTGACTATACAAGATATTATGATATTAATTTGAGAATTTGATAAGTTTTAATAGCTAATATTTCTATTAGATAATTTTGTAGTAATATGTACCTTTGCGCTATGAATTTTTCTTCGAAATTATTAGAAAATGCTGTTGATGAGTTTGGTCGCTTGCCAGGGATTGGTAATAAAACTGCCTTGCGTCTGGTATTACACCTCCTTAATCAGTCCGAACATGATGTAGCTCGATTTACACAGACGATTAATCTGCTAAAAGAAAAAATTCAATATTGTAAAGAGTGCTATAATATATCCGATAATGATACTTGCGAGATATGCTTGTCTAACAAACGTGATAAGTCTATTATCTGTGTGGTAGAAGATACTCGTGATGTGATGGCTATTGAGAATACAAATCATTATCAAGGTGTATATCATGTTTTAGGTGGATTGATATCTCCAATGGACGGGATAGGTCCTTCAGACTTGAAAATTGAAGGGTTACTTGAGCGGATTAGGCAGGGTGATGTACTAGAGATTATACTAGCCTTATCAGCAACGATGGAAGGTGATACCACAATATTTTATCTTTATCGTAAATTGAAAGATCTAGATGTTAAGATATCCACTATCGCTCGCGGAATAGCCTTTGGGGGTGAGTTAGAATATGTAGATGAAATTACACTTGGACGATCTATACAAACTCGTGTGCCCTACGAAAGAAATATTGGTTAATTCTCCATTTTCTTGACTACCCAAAGATAGGAGAGAGCGACAATGAATAGGGTAATAGCTGTAGTCATCCATAAGGTATTATAGCCAAAGTGATCTGCTATGTATGTTCCTAAATAAGGCGAGAAAATATTGGCAGCAGCAAATGCCAATGAATTGAACCCCATGTAGGCACCTTGATTATTCAGACCCGCGCGCTTAATGGATATGGTTGCCATAAATGGAAGTGTTAACATCTCTCCAGTGGAAAGAATAAACATCGCTAAATACAACCAAATTATACCTAAATCAATATTAAGCATAAAATAGGATAGCCCTGTAATAATGGTCCCGGCAAATATAATTTGTCTCGCTGTATACTTATGTTCTATTAAATGGACAAGTACCATTTCAAATAATACAATGACGAAACCACTAAAACCAAGTAATAAACCAATATCGTCAGGTTCAAAATGATATACATCTTTATAAAACAAAGGGAGTGTACTCAAAAGCTGGAAAAAGGCCATTGAGAAGAGGCAACATAAAATATTAAATAGTATGAAAAGTCCGTCAGTATATGCATTTCGCTCTTTTAATACTATTTTATCTTTTGAATGTGATGAAAGAGAAGTATTTTCAATAGGTTGATTTCGTTTTCTATTACTGAAAAAGTAAATAAACACTATAGCGGCCAAACCAGCTGCTATAGCATTACCGTAAAAAATCCAATCGTAAGAAAATTTAGCTAAGAATCCACCAAGTGCAGGGCCAATCGAAAACCCTAAATTAACTGCCATACGATTTAACGAGTAGGCTCTTGTAATGTTTTCGGGTTTGGCATAACGAGCCACAGATACAGAATTAGCTGGTCTAAATGTATCAGCAACAAGTGATAGGATAAAAATCATACTTGCTAATCCTTCAAATGAACGGAATAACGGTAGAATAAGAAATAATGGTATCACAAGTAATAGGCTCATAGTTTGAACTTTGAAGTTTCCAAACTTGTCTGTCAACCAACCTCCCAACCATGACCCAGATACAGAGCCGAGACCAAAGCAACCTAACACTAAGCCTACTTGAGGTTTGGTGAAATGGAGTTCTGAAGACATATAAATACCTAAAAAGGGGATTACCATCGAACCCATACGATTAATGAGCATCACTAAGGCCAGTAGCCAAGCAGCTGGAGATAAACCTTTGTAGGAGTCTATGTATAGTCTAATAAATCTCTGCACGCAGTTGTTTATTTGTCAAATTTTGTATTGATATCGTAGTTATTATTGTAAGACACTTTTTTTTCTTTGCTTATCGGGTTGAAAATGTAGTCTATTCGTCCTAAACGAACGCCTCCAGTACCTACTTGATTTACTAATGTGATTTTACCATCAGCATTACGGACTTCGGTAGGACGATCGAGTAGAGTATGGGTGTGACCTCCAATAATTAAATCTATGTCTTTAGTCTGAGGAACAAGCGTCAAGTCTGAAATTTTATCATCCTTGTAAGAGTAACCTAAATGAGATAGACAAATTACTAAGTCACACTTTTCTTTATTTTTCAAGATAGGTACTATTCGATTGGCCACTTCTACAGGATCAAGGTAGCCAACTTGCTCATAATTTTTGGGGTCTACTAATCCTTCTAAACTAACACCTAATCCAAAAATTCCAATTCTGATACCCTCTTTTTCTAAGACAATATATTCTTTTGTTTTGCCAGCTAGATCTGTTTTACTAAAATCATAGTTGGAAGTGACAAAAGGAAATTTCGCTTTATCAAAATTTTTAAGGATTCCAGGGATACCATTGTCAAACTCATGGTTTCCAAATGTACCTGCATCATAACCTAGTCTAGACATGATCTCAAGCTCTACTTCACCATCAAATAAGTTAAAATACGGCGTGCCTTGAAACATATCTCCTGCATCTAGTAAGATAACATTCTTTTCGTTCTCTCTAATGTTTGATATAAGAGAACTTCTTCTTGCTGCTCCTCCTAGACCTTGATACCTCGAACCATCTAATGGGAATGGTTCAACGCGACTATGCACGTCATTAGTGTGTAATATCGTGATTTTTATGTCTTCTTTTGGCTTTGCAGAAATTGTAGAAAAGCAAGATGTAACAGCAATTAAACCTAAAGCAGCAAGACCTTTAATAAATTTTCTTCTATTTAAGTATTGTAATTCTTCCATCTAATTGTGTATTTACATTCTGACCTTTACTTGTTAATTCTTCTACATATTTAATAAGTTGTTCCCTTACTGTATATGGTGTATTGATTCGTTGGATTGGGTTTACTATTCCTTTAATATAATCCCCTCCATTAGCTAGATAATCATATGTGACTAGCTTATACGTTTTTTTAAGATCTAAGGGTTCACCTGCAATTGTAATGTCTACCGGTTTTTCATCTTTGATTTTCATAGTAAAACCTGCAATAGGCTGTCCTCCTGTTTTGGCGATGAAGTCACAAAGCTCTAAAATATCACTCCCTTTTAATTCTAAAATTGTAATTGTATTTTCAAAAGGCATCAATTCGAACATAGCTCCAACTGTAATGGGGCCTTCTTTTACTTCTGCTCGGATTCCATCTTTGGTAGCTAAGGCAATTGTTGTTTGTGGATCAATTTGTTTGGCTACATGTAACATAGCTTCTGCAAAAAAGTTGCCTGCTAAAAATTCAGGTTGGGACCTTACTTTAGTTAAGTAATGATTTGAATAACCAATTTGCTTATTCATTTCTTTTTCTAATTGTGCTTTATATGGTGTATAAAAAGCAATTATAGCAGAATCTGCTGGTATAGTGTTATCAACAACAATATTGTTGGCGTAAGTAACCTGTGGAAGGTAATTTGTCTTACATCCTACGAGTAGACTTAATGTCGCGTAGAATAGAATAAATGTTCGATTTAAACGCATGTTCTTTAAATATTTTGCGAAGCTAAGAAGAAAGTATGGACTAACAAATTAATCAAATGTATTTTTCTTGCTTAAGTCTCTTTGTAAAAGTTCTAAATTAATTCATTATTGCCAAATAATATTATGAACTAAGATGATTTCTTCGTTGTAATTATTTTATATTGCGTGATTCTTCTTCTATTTTATTGGTTAAACTGTTTATCCAAGTCAACTGTTTTATTATTATTTGATAATCTTCACTATCTGTTTTTGGATTATTAGTATCAAGAGTAGGAGATAGAATGACATTCGTACTTTTACTTCCATTGTTTTTATTAGAAATGTTGGTAATAGTATTTTCAATATTTTGAATAGCTATTTTTAGCAGATCGAAATTTGGTTGAGTCTTGTCCTGATTTATTTCTAAAAATGAGCTTAAGCTCGTTATTGCTCCAACAGTAGATTGATTAAGTAGGGCTATATCATAGAGTTCTGTTTTATTTTTTTGTTTACTTTTAGGCTCTTGAATAAGTCTTTGGTAACAAGCCATTAAATTTCCTACAGCAATGTAGGCATTCTGTCTACTCATCTGCAGATTGGATTCACTGCCTTTTTTATCTGCATATTGTTCTTTAAATGCATTGATATAATTTATTGTGCTCTTAAGGGATTGCGTTAAATTAGTTTTGATAGAACTATATTCCCAAGTAGGCCATAATAAATTACTTGCTACGAAAGCTATTGCTGCACCCGTTAATGTATTCACTACTCTATAAAATACGCTTATATCAGCATCTTTACTAAGCATCCCTGTTATGACTAAAATATAGATTGTAATGAATGTAACTCCTATTTTATAATCAATACTCGTATACCAAAAACCTAGCAAAATGGACAAAAATACGATACCTCCTAACAGGTAATCATTTGTGATATAGTGTAAAATTATTATTGACATTAAAGCACCAATTAAAGTACCTAATACACGCTTGTTCATACGTACTTTGGTAAGGCCGTAGCCAGGACGCATAATGACTATAATGGTCAATAAAACCCAATATTCACGTTGAAGAGCTATAAAGCTGCCTAAAATATATCCTAGTATCATGGAAATAGTCACTCGAAGTGCATATCTAAAATAAATAGACTTGAAGTTTAAATTATCAATTAAAGTCTGGAACCTATATTTGGTAGGAACAAACGTTGTCTGTTTATATATATCGTCAGACTTGATGTCTGACCAGTCAAATTTATTAGAGTATATATGTTCTAATGATTGAATTTTTTGAATTTGTTGATCTAAGTAAGTTGTTATACTACTAAAAAATATTTCTGTTTGAGTATCGACAGTTCCTTCACTTGCTATTAATGTTTTAAATTGCTGGAATTGATCTTTTATAGCATTAGTTTCGGCATATGGCTTGAAAAATTTTATACTTTCAGCTAGTTGCTGTAATGTATTGGTAAAGCTAATGTTAAGCTGAGCAATCGCATTATGAATTTTTTCTTTGCTATTATCGTTCAAATTTATTGAAAGATTAGTACGGTCAAAGGTCGTTGAAACCGCTTGGTCCATAATATCATTTAAAAAAGAAATCGCTAAAATGGTTTGTTGGTTACTTTTGGTATTCACCAATCTCATTTTATTAAAATCAAGATATTGATTTGTTTTTTGAAAGGTATCGTTGATTTGAACTTGCAAAGCCAATTGCTTTTCTTTAATGTCTTGTATATTGGGGTTAGCAGTCCAAAGTTGGGCCCTTAATTCTAGGTATTGTGATACATCTTGAATACAATTTGCAACTTGGTTGTTAAGAAATTTTGTTGGTTTAATGAGATAGAAGATGATCGAAATGACTAAGTACAACATTCCTCCGCAAAACATATACAATCCACTGGAATAAGCAGAACCAGCATCTCCGAAGTTCTTGAAAGCAATAGCTATAGTCAATAATAAGGCAAAGGATAGTTGATTTGCTCGTTGACCATATAGTGAAATAATAGAAATGGAAAATATAAGTAAAGCAAATACGATATAAAAAATGACCGAATGTCCGAATGATAAGGTAATAATTATAGTAACTATAGGAACTAAAATAGCGGCTAAGGATATACTCATAATCTTATCTTTCACACTACTGCTAATGTCAATTGGAGAACACATGGCTGCCCCTAGGATCATACCGAATGTGGCAGAAGTACCTAAGGTTTTTGAAAATAATAGAAATGCAATTATAGCAGTAATTGCAATTTTTAGCGCACCATAGAAATGGTCATCGCTTGTTTTATCCTTTAAAGTATTAATAAATTTTGATACGTTCACTTGCATGTTATAATAACTATATGTACTTATAACAATGAAACAATCATTCGAGAAATATGTGTGTTAAAAAAACTATTTATTTTACTTAAATAAATAGTTTGATTCGTTTTGCTAATTGATGTAATACAAAATAGGCGAGTTATAAATTTATAACTCGCCTATTTTTTAAACAGCCTCAGTAGTTTTTAAAACATTTCTATAAGAATATTTAGGATAGATATGTCTTTTTGCAAATCGACCAGGAGAGTCTGCATTAACAAATTTAACATATTCATTTCGTGGTACTCCAAAGTATTCATATTGACTACCATCTAAAAAAGTAATAGTCATTATACTTCCTTTCCAATCAAAATCGTTAATTGCCGAAGTCTCTATAGTATTTTTATAAATAGGTAATTGTTTTTCTAAAGTTTCAGGACAGATACTCACTAAAAAATGATAAGCTTCAATCATCATTTTACTTTTCTCTTCGGCTTCTTTCAAGCCCTCTTCATTATTTACAAATTTATCGGGATGGCATTCTTTCATTATTTGACGATAACAAGCTTTTAATGCGCTTAAATCTGCTGTCTTGTCCACATTTAATAATGCTCTATAATCTGCTATTTTTTTCATGGCGGCAAAGTTATGAATAATTTGTGTAATTGACAGGTAATCTTTTGACTACATAACACTTATTGCTCAGTAATTAATAAAAAGCATATATTAGTGTCTGTAATAATAAAGTATATGAGCCAAATCGATCTTATATTTAAGACTCAAAAGATTTTTTATGAAACTCAAGTAACAAAATCCTTGGATTTTCGAATAAATGCTTTGAAAAAATTACATGCTGGTATAAAAAAGTATGAAGAAGAAATTAATCGTGCTTTGCAAAATGATTTGAATAAATCGGCTTTTGACAGTTATATTACTGAAATTGGTTTCGTTTTGGAAGAAATTTCATTCATGTTGAAGCGATTGAAGACTTGGTCAAAACCTACCAGAGTAAAAACAGCATTGACACATATTGGAACAAAAGGATATCGCTATCCAGAGCCATATGGTGTAGTTTTAATAATTGCTCCATGGAATTATCCTTTCCAATTAGCAATGTCTCCATTAATTGGTGCAATTGCAGCGGGTAATTGTGTAATTCTAAAGCCTTCTGAACTAAGTAATAATACATCTAGAGTTATTAATAAAATTATATCTAATTTATTTGAAGATAATTATGTCTGTGTGGTAGAGGGGAATGCTACAGTAAGTAAATCTTTACTTGACTTACCTTTTGATTATATATTTTTCACAGGTAGTGAACGAGTAGGAAAATTGGTAATGGCGGCTGCTGCTAAACACTTGACCCCAATAACACTTGAATTAGGAGGCAAAAGCCCCGTTATTGTTTGTCCTGATGCTGACCTAAAATTGGCCGCTAAGCGTATTGTTTGGGGTAAATTTTTGAATGCTGGTCAAACTTGTGTAGCTCCCGATTATATTTATGCTCATAAATCAATTCTTGAAAAGTTAGTAGAGCAGATGAAATTGGAAATAGAAGTTATGTTTACTGCTAATGCTTTAACAAATGATCAATATACTAGAATAATATCAAAATCACACTTTGATCGTATGATTAATTTTTTGAAGGAAGGTAATATTGTAATTGGGGGAGATTATGATGAATCAATAATGAAATTGCAACCGACTATAATTATTGATCTAGATTGGAATAGTAAAGTAATGGGTGAAGAAATTTTTGGACCAATCCTTCCTGTACTTTCCTTTGATTCCATAGTAGAGCCTATCACGGCTATCAGAAATCACGGCCATCCTCTTGCATGCTATCTATTTGCAAAAAATGCGAAAGTAATAAATCAAGTAATAAAAGAAGTTGAATGTGGTGGAATGTGTGTTAATGACGTTATTTATCATCTTGCTACCCCATATCTTCCTTTTGGTGGTAAAGGAAATAGTGGTCTAGGTGCTTATCATGGAAAGGCCAGTTTTGATACCTTTACACATTATAAGTCAATTCTTAAACAAACTACTTTATTTGATATTCCATTTAGGTACCCTAATTTTAAAGGAGGATTAAGTTTAATAAGAAAATTTTTAAAATAATAATATTTATACCCTTTTAAATACAGTAGAACCTTATATGTATATATAAGGTTCTATTATGGTGTATGATTCTTTATTAATCCTATTTTAATAAAAAAAAGTTAAAGTAGGCGATCTTACTTGTGCTAGGATAGAAGCTTTTGTCTTAATAAAAATTCTAATTGTTCGTTGCTAACTTCTAATTTTTCGCATTGTTCAATGGTTTCTTGTTTATCAGAATAAATTTGATAAGCTCGTTGTATGGTTTCATCCAACTCTTCTTCATTCCATGGTTTGTTGAGGTAATGGAAAATTTTACCTTTGTTAACGGCTTCAATAACAGCACTAATGTCAGAATAACCTGTCAGTAAAATACGAATAGTATCTGGATATAATTCACATACTTTTTCTAAAAAGGCCACCCCAGTCATTTCAGGCATACGCTGATCTGTTATAATCACCGAAATTGGTGTTGAAGCCAATAATTCTAATGCTAATTGTCCGCTTATAGCTGTGTAAACATTATATCTAATTCTAAAATTAGCCTTGAACGAAATTAGATTATTTTCTTCATCATCAACATACAATATGTTGATTTTATCGTTCATATTTTTCATTTTCAATGAGTATTATGTTTTTTTTCAGTGTGATTTTTTTGCTCGTGCAAGATACCACTTTTAAAAACTATTCAAAAAATAATTGCTTAACGGTTTTATTATTAACCATATAATTGTTATTAAGCATAACTTGCCTATGCAATCGTTGTGCCAAAAATAATTATATGTAAGAGTCTATTAATGAATTAGTAATGATATCATGTCATATTGAGTTTGCCAAAGATCTTGTAGGTTTGCATTGTGTTCAATTAATACTTTTTTATAATCAGCCATTAATATACGACCATTTTCGAAGTTTATTTGCTTATTTTTTATTAATTCTTCAGACATGCTTAATATTTTTTTTAAAGATTGAATTTTTAATTCTGTAGCTTTAATTTTTGAAGACTTTTGTTGTTGCTCAATTTCATGATTTTTATAACTCTCTTGAAGTTTTAAGTTGTTAAGCTTCGCTTCTAAGATGTTTTTTTCTAAATATTTATTTTGGACTAAATAATCAGTAATTGGTAAGCGTAAAGCTAAGCTGATATAACTATTCCCATACCAGTTTGTTTTGTTTGTTAGATTAAGGTGTTCATTAAAATATTGTGCACCATAATATCCATTTACGGTCAACGTAGGAAGAAGTTGTTTTTTTAAAATGTTTTTTTCAATTTCGTTATTTAATAAATCTTGTTGAATTAGGTCTGACTTAAAATTATTGTTAGAGTATGTTCGTAGGGTTAATATAATTTCATCTATACTTGTTGAGAGTCTTTCTACTTTTTGTATATCTATATATTTAAAAAGTTCTAGATTGGCATCTCTTAATACTGACCATGTTTCGAATATTTGTATTTTTTTACGTTCAAAATCTTGTTCAGCTCTTAAAAGTTCATCTGCTGACTCGCGGCCTTGTTCATATCTATAGCGTATAGTCTGCATAATTTGTTCATATCTGGTAGAGTCTTCTAAAGCTGCTGCATGTTGTAAAGAAGCTAATACAATACTTGCATATGCTAATGTAGCATCATTTATTAATTGCTTTTTATCTTCCTGTTGTTGTATTTCAACTTTTTTCGAGTTTATTTTTTTTTGCTTTTCTAAAAGTCTTTGTGTTGGGTTAAATACTTTCCATTCGACTTGAACTCCAGCCTTGCTATTCCATTTTGTAGAGAATTTTAGAGGTAAATAAACGTCTTCTGCGGCTGATGGGTCAAATGCAATAGCTGGAACAGGGGTTGTAGGAACTATTAGATTTCGCTGCACGTTAATATCACCATATACTATGGGATACCTATTTAATTTTTCAAGAATAATATCTTGTTGTGATAATTGCAATTCTATTATATTCTGTTTTGAAATATTATTTTCTAAAACAGTACTCACAAGTTGTTCTATGCTTAAAGATTGTGCTTGAAGTAAAACTGGGCAGATAATAAATATGTAGTATATATATTTGAACATAATTAAAAGACTGAAGCTGGTTCTAGTTTAGTTATTTTGCGTACTGCGAATAATGAACCACCAATAGAAATAAACAAGGTAATTAATAATAAAAACAAAGCAAATGTAGGTGAAATATCTATTGCTAAGCCAGAATTGATTACCCCCATTTTAAATCCATATAATAGAATCATTGCTATAATGTATCCAATAATAGCATATAGGAATGCTTGTGCTATTATTAGTTTATTGACATAATTTTTTGTTGCTCCAATTGCTTTTAATGTTCCATAATCTTTTATACGATCTAAAGCGGATGAATATAAAGTAAGTCCTATTATAAAGAAACCTGATATCATAGCAAATACAACTAGTGTACCGAAACTCATCCCCATGTTAGAACTAATTAAGATTTCTTTAATTGTAGAAGAACGCAACTTTTCTGGATCCCAAGCTTTGAGGTTTGGGAAAAGAGTATTGATTTGGTTAATGGTGCTATTCTTCGTGTTTTTGTCATGCAACGTAGTAACAATAATACTTACTTTTGATGGTGAAATATTACTATAGTATCGCGCATTATTAATATCCATGTACATTAAAGAAGCGCCGAATGCCTGTGCATTCTGTGTAATTAGTTTAACTTGTGCACTTTTCCCATTTATTTCGATTGGCTTATTCATCTCTAAATTAGTATTCCAAGTTTTTGCACTATAAAATTCAGCAGAAACTGTATAAGGTTGGATAAGTTGAGTTGTACTTCCTTCTTTTAGACGACTTTTTAGAGGCCCCATAATAAAAGTAGGTGCCTGTGCACCAACTAAAGTCACACCTGCAGTTTGTCCATCTAAAAATGTTGCTTGCGCAGGAGCTATTATTACTGGATATGTATTAGATACAGTTGGAAGACTTGCAATTTCTTGTACAAGTCTCTGATCAATATAGTTTAAAGCGTTTACATTATTCGTTTGTTTTTCGATAACCCATACTTCGTTATCTCGTACTGGAGCGTTTCCTACCAAATTCCCCATCAACCCCATTAAAAAGAATAATAAGCTTAATTGTTGTCCAATTAGAAAAATACTAATGACAACTGCTGTAATGACGCCGATACTTTTGGCTTTATCAAATTTTAAAAATTTCCAAGCTAGACGAAGCATACTACTTTGTTTTAATTTGACATTCTATTTTGGCATTTATTAATAATGTCATTGAAGTATGGAGTGGTTTTATTTTAATTTGTCTTACACGACGGTCTTCTGCTTCGTTGGCATTTTCATATAGTATTGACTTATTTGCTAGAATAGGAGAGGTATATATAATTTCGCCTTCACCAATTTGTTGCTTAGTATTAATACTAGTTAATACTACTTTTTGACCTATTTTAACTAAGTCAGCAAAAAGCTCATCTACTTCCGCTTCGATTATTAGTTGATTGATATCTGTAATATCTCCTAGTGACTGGGTTTCGTTAACGAATTGTCCTAGATTTACATTCAAGTCACTAATAAGTCCTGCGTTGGGAGCGTGGATTTCAAATTGTTTTGCTGTTATTGTTGTTTTGTTTATCTCAAGCAACTGTTCTTTGACCAAACTCTCCTTACTGAAAAGTTGAGATTCTAAGCTTCTAACACGCTCCTTTTGTTTCGTATAATTAGTTTGATCTAATATTAAGTTTTCCTTAGTCTCTGCATTTTTATCAAAAAGAATCTTGGAAGTAGCTAATTTATTTTTTAAAAAATCAAGTTGTACTTTTTCTTGATCTAGGTCTTTTTTAGTTATTTCGACCTCATCCTGTCTAGTTTTTAATTTTGAATAAGCGATTTCTTTATCTACTGATTGATAAGGATTGGACAGTAATAGCAATACTTGTCCTTTTTCAACTTGATCTCCTTCACTTATGAATATATTACTTACAATACCAGATGTATTACTAGCTATTGTGTATTTTCCATATTCACTTTGTACTTTTCCAATAGCCACTATTGTGTCTACACTATGTATAATCGCATTTACATTAGTATTTTCTTCTTGGTTCTTTTTTTCATTTGAACAAGATAATGAACTTATTAAAGTCAAGGAATATACTAGAGTTATTATAATTTTATTTGTAGTATTCTTCATTTTTAATTTCTGTTGATACATGACCTTCTTCTACATAAATAGTATAATCTGCAAACTCTCGCAGTCTCAAGTCGTGGGTTACAATAATTACTGCTTTTCCTGAGCTTGCTAATTGCTTTAATTCTAGCATGATTTCTCGAGCACTTTTAGAATCTAATGATGCAGTAGGTTCATCACATAATATAAGTGTAGGATTGGTAACTAATGCTCTAGCAATGGCTACTCTTTGTTTCTGACCGCCGCTTAATTTTTTAGGTAAATTATGTAACCTATCGCCTAAACCAACAGATAGAAGGGCTTGAGTCGCTCGCTCTCTAACGTTCTCTCTTTCTTCTTTTTGAAGTAATAACGGTTGCATAACATTTTCTAATGCAGTTAGTGGTTCAATTAAGTTAAACTGCTGAAAAACAAATCCAATCTCATGTAACCTAAGATAAGCAAGCTGATTCTCATTATAATTGGTAACATTGTTGTTTTTGTAAAATACTCTACCCGACGTGGGGTAAATAATACAACCAATTATAGATAATAGTGTAGTTTTTCCGGAACCAGAAGGTCCCATAATCAAAGTTAATTTATGGGATTCCAAGGTTAGATTAGTTTTAGCAAGAGCAGTGATAGTTGTATCACCTGTTTGGTATATCTTTTCGACGCCTTCTAATCTAACAATTTCATTATCCATTATTACCAATCTTGTTTAATTAACTAAAATACATAACAAATTATAATAATTATGGTTTTGAAAGATGATTTTATGGAATTTCTTAAAGAAATCTTTTTACCTAATTTTAATATTAGCTATTTTAAATAAGGGGATAAAACCTATTGAAGATTAAGAAAAGCTTAGTTTTTTTATTAATTCAATGAAATTGGAACTGTTTGTTTTTTTTAAGATATTTTTACGATGTGTATCAACAGTATACTTGCTGGTAAATAATTTGTTACTTATTTCTGCACTGTTTAACCCTATTTTTACTAATTCTAAAATTTCAAGTTCGCGTTTAGTAAGATTGTAGCAGTTTTCAACATCTAAGTATATATTTCTTGATTTATCAAAGATTCTATAATCATTTTTCGGTCTTTCAAAGGTTTCATCCATAATTCTTTGATGAATAACTAATGTTTTAGTAAGATGTCCTTGATTATTCACTTCCAAAGCTTGACATTGCTGTTTAATCCAAATATAACAATCATCATAAGTTCTTATTCTATAAGAATAACTCATCAAATATTGAAAATGTTCATTAAATGATAATGAATTGGTGAATTGAAGTCCCTTTTCTTCGCAAGCGAAGAAATAAGGTAGGTCCTCTGGATGAATTATGTCTATTAATTTATCAATAGTAAACTCTTTAGAATTAAAATTTGTTATGGTTTCAAATGCACTATTTATAAATGAGATTTGATTGATGTCACAATCGTAGATAAAATAATAACTATCAATTTTTTCAGCCAAAGGC
>CANRHE010000002.1 GCA_947630335.1 uncultured Sphingobacterium sp. | reverse complement strand
GATGGCAGTCTAAATCAATATTTATTAACTGATCAAAAGCACTTTAATAACGTCTCTGCTGTAGCTGGTTTTACATATCCGTTTTCCAATTCGTTTGTTTGGAAAACCAATGCTGGATTGGCTTGGCGTGCACCTTCCGCAAATGAACTTTATAGTGATGGTATACACCATGGCTCAGGTACATATGAGGTCGGAGATAAGGATCTTAAAAGTGAAAAGGGAATAAAATGGGTGAATACTCTCCTATTTAACAACCGATTTTTACACGCTAATTTAGATGTATTTGCTCAAGTAATTGATGATTATATCTATAGTCAGCCTGATCCTGACTCTACTCGACAAACGATACGCGGAACATTCCCATTATTTCAATTCAAGCAGACGAATGCCTTTTTTTATGGATTGGATTATAGCATGCAAATCAATTTTATGACAGATTGGAGATATGATATGGGAATTGCTATTGTCAGAGCGAAGAATACGACTTCAAATACTTACTTGCCTTATATACCAGCGGATAGATATCGCCATGCCTTGCGCTATACACTACCTATCAAAAGGTTATCGGATAGTTATATTAAGCTGGAGCAAGTTTTTCAAGCCAAGCAAAACAGGTATGAAAATGGAACTGACTTTGCTGTCCCTCCACCATCCTATCATCTCTTTAACATAATGTTAGGTACTACCATTATGAATAAGAAAAACCATAGCACGGGTATACAATTGAACGTAGATAACCTTCTGAATAAGGAATACAAAGATTATATGGACCGATTCCGCTACTATGCGCATGCGCTTGGTAGAAATGTATCCATTAAAATTAATTACACATTTTAAAAAAACTAATAAAAATTATATCATGAAAAAGTATTTATTCACACTATTTATTGCCGTAGCTACATTATCTTCATGCTCTAAAAATGACCCTATTCCTGAAGTAGACCAAGAAGAATTGGGAACAGCTAAGTTAACTTTCACGCCTGTGGAAGTGGTAGAAGTTAATGGTAATACGACATATACTATAATTGAGGGTGAAGAGTCTGAAGAAATTCTATTCACAGGAAAACAATTATTGCCCCCTGTGGGTTCACATATTCATCTTCATGTAGGTGAAACTTATAAAATGCAACTTGAAACGACTGATTTTGCTGGAAGATCATCTGAGGATACTTTCGTACAACGTGCGGATGTTCACCAAGCGTTTTTATTAAATGCCCCTATTGGAAGTCTTGAATTTGTATATGGAGATGATCAGGTTGGGGTAACCGCTTATATCACGGTATTAAAAGAAGAAAGCTCTTTTCCTCTTCGTTATGTTATGCGTCACCTTAATAATGGGGTTAAGTCTAGAATAAAACCATCAGACTGGAATAACCCAAATTTCACACAATATACAGGAGCTAATGACTTAGACTTAAAGTTCGAAGCTCACTTTGTAACCGAAGCACACTCACACTAATATTACTGTAAATATCTCGAAGCCCTCTTTAAAATTTTAATAGAGGGCTTCTTTTTTCAAAAAGAGCTTTAAAATATCCAAAATAGTTCTATTTTTGCGACAGCTGCCTTCGTAGTTCAATGGATAGAATATCAGATTCCGGTTCTGACGATATGGGTTCGACTCCCTTCGAGGGCACAAATCTAGTCAAAAAGTGCCTTTAAATAGGTTTAAAGGCACTTTTTGCTATTCATTTTACTTCGCACTACGTTATTTCATAATCAAAATTAATTCTATTTAGTATTTTTAAATGATAGAATGTAGTCAGAAGGTTTCATTTGATATTTTGATTTAAATACTTTTGTAAAGTAATTAGGGTTTGCAAATCCTGTTTCATACGCAATCTCAGCAATTGTCTTATCGCTCTTCTTCAAAAGGTTGGCCGCCATTTCTAATTTAATGGAACGAATAAACTCAACGGGTGACATACCAGTATAATCCAGAATTCTATTATAAAGTGATGCCCTACTGATCGATAAATGTATACTTAGCATTTCTACAGAAAGCTGAGGATTATTTATGTTGTCATGTATATATGTAGATACATTTTGTATAAATCTATCTTTTTCAGATACAATCTCAATTTCGGGAGTGTTTATTGTGAGTTGTCTACTATATACATCTTTAAATGCAAAATTCAGTGCCAGTAAACTATTTAACTTGGCCAATAATACATTGACATCAAAAGGTTTGTTGATATAGCCTACAGCTCCTGATTCGAAACCACATACCAATCCATTCTCCACTTGGGAGGCTGTCAAAAGAATTATAGGAATTTGCTTAGTGCGCTTATCAGAAGCTAATTTTTGAGCTAATTCTAAACCATTCATAATTGGCATATGAACATCACTAATAATAATATCTGGATGATGAAATAAAGCTTTTTGCCAACCTTCCTTACCATTCACAGATTCAATTACTTGATACGTTTCTATTAAACAATCACGTAAGTAAGTCCTAAAATCATCATCGTCTTCTATAATTAATACTACGGATTTTTGTACAGGTATCGTAATGATATTATGATCTGCTAGTTCATTTTCTAGCAACAAATCTTCAACAGGCTCTTCAATAATCTCAAGCAGTAAGTTAAATGTAAAGACACTTCCTTTATCTACTTCACTATCTACAGAAATCTTACCATTATACATTTTAACAAATGATTCTGCGATAGACAAGCCAATACCTGAACCTTGATTGAGTACTCTACCTACTGTTTCGTGCTGAAAGAAACTTTCAAAAATAGATTTTTGGGCGTATTCAGGAATTCCAATCCCGGTATCTCTAACTTCTATAGTTATCCGCTTTTTATTGTTTTCCTCTAATTTTAAGCCGATAATATTTACAGCTATGTCACCGCCTTTTTCAGTGAACTTGAAGGCATTAGAAATTATGTTAAATAATATCCTCTCAATCTTATCTTCATCAAAAGCTGTATAGAATCGTTTTTCGCATGTATTAAAAGAATATTCTATTCCTTTCTTAACAGCCATATCAGCAAATGATTGAAATACTTCTTCAATAAAAGAAATTATATTACCATTTGTGTTATGTAGTTTTAATTCATGTTCTTCCATCTTACGGAAGTCAAGCAATTGGTTGACAAGATTTAGTAGCCTTCGGATATTTCTTTTAATTAAATTAAGTGATTCGGAGACATTAGGATCTTGATTTTTTGAAATAAGATTGTCAATAGGTCCAATGATTAGAGATATGGGTGTTCTAAACTCGTGACTCAAATTAGTTAAAAACTTGATTTTCATCTGATCCAATTGATGCAAAGCCTCGGCTTCTCTCTTTTGTTGCTCGATCAGTTGTCGAGCCTGTATACGCTCTTGTTCTAATGCAAACTTGTGTTCTAACTTTTTAATACCTCTATGTCGTAACAGAAGAATAGCACCAACAAACAAAAGAACATAAAATATGTAAGCGTAAATAGTAAGCCAAAATGGAGGTGCAACTATAATGGTTATAGATTTCACTTCTTCGTTCCATATTCCATCATTATTTCTGGCTCTAACCTGAAAAGTATATTCTCCAGGATCTAAATTAGTAAAATAAGCACTATTTTCTTTTCCGCCTGTAATCCAATTATTATCCAATCCCAATAACCTATATTCAAATTGATTATCTTCAGGAACCGTGAAATTCAAAGCTTCAAATGAAATTGAAAAATTCTGCTTATACTTCAATTCTATTTGATCGGCGGTGAGCAAGGATTCTTTAAGTATACCGTCCACTTCTGGTTTAATTAACTCGTTGTCAATTCTAAGTTCCGTTAATACTACTCTTGCTGGGTTATTGTTTAATTTTAGATCTTTGGGATAGAAATGATTAAAACCATTTTGGCCCCCAAAATAAATCTCTCCATCATTCAGCTTTAATCCTGCTCCTTGCATAAATGCTCCATCTTGCAAACCTGCAGATTGGGTATAATTTTTAAATTTCTTTTCAGAAGGATTATAACAGCTTAATCCTTTGTTTGTACTGAACCAAATATTACCATTATTTGCCTCTACAATACTCTGAACTACTCCATTTATTAATCCATGTTTTTCGGATATAATTTCGAATCTCGAAGTACCTTTTCGCAGTAAACCAATTCCGTTCCCGTTAGTTCCGACCCAAGCATTTCCTTGCTTGTCTACATGTATAGCCAAGACATAATTACTAGGCAAACCACTGTTTTCTTTATCATAAAAAATGTTTTTTCGAGTTATAGGATTGTAAACTGATAATCCAGAGCCATATGTTCCAACCCACATATTATTCTGTTCGTCTTCGGTAATAACACGTATGAAATCTCCAGCAGGCTCAATATCATTTAAAACTTGTCTATCCTTAAATAAGTATTTTTTTAAGGATCCGTCTTGAGCACTAATAAGATTGATTCCCCCCCCATTTGTTCCTATCCAAATATTTCCTAGAAAGTCTTTCTTTAGGCAAAAGATATCTTTATTATTTAATCCGGTTTCAGTTTCGTCATGAGGATAATGATATAATTTTTGCGTTTTAAGGTTGTATTTATATAAACCTTTTTGATAGGTTCCTATAAACAGGTCATCCTGTTTTTTTTCTAAGGATAACACACTTAAGCCATTACCTAACTCACTATCAAAGGATAATGGACTTACCTTATCATTCTTGCGGTCATAAACAAATACACCTCCTACATCGACGCCAAGTAATACTTTATCTTCATATTCTGTGAAAGAAGTAATCATGTTAAAGCTATTATCTTTGCTTGCAAAAAAGTCTACACCTTTCAATTTAAAATGGCTGAGATTAGTATCGTATTTATTTAAGCCACCTTGAAATGTTCCTACCCAATAAATTCCATAACGATCAACAAAAATAGATCTTATGGATTTATGACTTAGACTATGCATATTTGCAACGTCAGGCGTAAAAGAAGTTACATCGAAATTTAGGGTATTTAAAATATCCAACCCTTTATCAGTTCCGACCCATAATCCACCTTTCAAATCTTTCGCAATAGAATAAATCCTATTGCTGCTGATACGACCAGAGCCAAATTTATTTAATGGTAAGAAGTCTTTTTGATCTGGAGATAAATATTTTAAACCATAAGATGTACTAATCCAAATTCGATTTTGATCATCTTCAATTATTGAAGTCACTTCACTATGATTGGATTTATCAAAATTTGTATCTAATAACTTATAATGTTTTTTCGTTTTGAGATCTTTTGAAAACATATATACATTCTCACCAGAAGCTACCCACATTCTATCCTTACTATCCTTATATATAAATCGAGATATCTTCCCAAGGAAAGAATCCACTATTTTTAAATAAGAATTATCAGGAACTTTATTTAAGTCTTTGGTATTAAGTACATATAAGGCCCCATATGAACCAACCCATAAGTTACCATTATGATCTTGTTCTATACAGGTAATAGCTGCATTTAATGGTCTGTTATCAGGTGTACGATCATATGATCGGATAATATCCATTTTACGATCATAATAACTGAGGCCTCCACCATTTGTTCCAATCCAAATACGTCCTTCACGATCTTCAAACAACGCAGTAATATGGTTAGATTTTAAGCCTTCCTTATTATCTGCATCATATCTATAAACTTTGTAATTCTTTCCATCATATCGATTCAATCCATCCTCTGTACCTAACCATAAAAAACCTTGGCTATCTCGAAAAATACACAAAATAGTATTGGAGGATAAACCGTCTTTTGAATAATAGCGCTGGAATGAAATAGGAAGCTCTTGTCCAATAATTGGATTACATAAAAAACTGATAATAACAATAATAATAAATGCTCTCATTCGATAGATATTTAGGCGTATAATGGTATAGTAATATTGGTTTTATTACGTTGGTAATACCATTCTAAGATATCAAAAAAAACAATTCAAAAGAATAAAACACATCAAATAATGAGTAGAGCTTACTCAATTAAACATTCTTACTCCTCATTTAGACATTAGTACTATCACGAAAATGTTACCTTCCGTATCTTTGAAGTACAATTATAAACAGAGAATATAAACTTTTTACTTAAGTCAACTTGATTCGAAATTAATCGTACTGCCCAACTGCATTTGATTAATGAGTTAAGTATCAATTCACCTATTTAAACAATATTAAAAAATTATGAAAATTTCAAAAGAAACCTAAACAACCTAAAAAATTATTGTTATAAACCCATATATTAGATTCCTTCAAAATGTATAATACCAATTAACCGGATATCTGATATTCCTAAAATTTAAAATAACCAATTTAAATGTTATGATTAATAAATTACTCATTACACACATGTGGTATTGGAGAAAACTATTAGGTGTAAATCAGCCGTATGTATTTTTCCTGCTCTTTTCATTCTTTGGAATGACACAAGTTTCAGCTCAAGTAAATAGACAAATACAGGGAACTGTTGTCGATCAAAATCAGATCGCTATTGACGGCGCAAGTGTCAAAATCAAAGGAGAAAACATTGGAACTACTACAGATTCCAATGGTAAGTTTGTTCTTCAAGTCCCAAAGGATAAAAATATTCTTGTTATATCCAAGGTAGGATTCGAACCGCAAGATATTGACATTACGAATAGAACTATTATTAGTGTTTCTTTAAAATCAGCGAATATTGAAATTGAAGAAACCGTAGTTGTAGGTTATGGAAAACAGAAAAAAGAAACTGTAGTCGGTGCAGTGACGCAAACATCTGGTAAAGTCTTAGAACGAGCTGGAGGTGTATCAAGCGTTGGCGCTGCTTTGACTGGGAATGTTCCTGGTGTAGTTACAACAGCCAGTACAGGTATGCCCGGAGAAGAGGATCCAAGAATAGTTATTAGAGGTAGAAGTACTTGGAACAATACAGATCCCCTCATCATGGTAGATGGTGTAGAGCGTCCTCTAAGTAGCGTAGATATAAGTTCTATTGAAACAGTATCTGTACTTAAAGATGCTTCGGCTACTGCAGTATACGGGGTACGTGGCGCTAACGGTGTAATCTTAATTACAACCAAAAGAGGTCAAGAAGGAAGAGCTTCTGTAAGGGGTACCGTAAATAATATTGTAAAAACCGTTTCTCAGCTGCCTGGAAAAATGGATTCATATGATGCTATGATGTTACGTAATCGCGTCATTGAAAATGAGTTAGGGTTATCGCCAAATAGCTGGGTTTCTTATCAACCGCAAGCCGTTATTGATAAGTATAGATACCCTGCTAATATTGAAGAAGCTGAACGTTATGTAAATACTAATTGGGCTGATGAATTGTTCAAAGGTCATGCCTTTTCACAAAATAGTAACTTAAATATTTCTGGAGGAACTGAAGTCGTCAAATATTTCGCTAGTGCCGATTATTTATATGAAGGTGATATGTTCCGCACGAATGATAACAACCGCGGATATAAAGCTGGATATGGATTCAATCGATTAAACATGCGTTCTAACCTTGATTTTCAGCTTACAAAAACTACTAAATTCTCTGCTAACATTGCAGGATCACATGGTACAAGAAAAAGTCCTTGGGGAGGAGGTAATTCGTATTCCTATTGGATAGCTGCATATACAGTTGCGCCAGATCTCGTATACCCGAGATATTCAGATGGTACATGGGGATTTTATCAACCCGATACACAAGCAGGTATTAACTCTGCTCAGGTATTAGCGACATCAGGTATTGAGAAAACAACTACTAGCAGAATTACAACAGATTTTATTCTAGAGCAAGATCTGAAAATGTTTGTAAATGGATTAAATGTAAGAGCAAATATTTCATTAGATAATACGTTTGTTGAAGCTGGTCGTGGTGTGAATGATTTATATAATAATGTACAAACTAAATGGATAGATCCTGTAACAGGTTTAGCTGTGTACGGGCAAAATTTAGATGGAAGTAGATTTAATTTTGTAGAAGGAATTAATTGGGCTCAACAAGCTGGAGCTGTCAATAACTGGCAAACATATCGTCGATTGTTCTATCAATTACAGTTAAACTACGCAACGCAGATAGCAGAAAATCACAATATAACTGCAATGGGTCTATTTAATCGTAATCAATATGCAACTGGAAGCGAGCAACCATTTTTTCGTGAAGATTGGGTATTTCGTACCACATATAATTTCAAAAACAAGTATATGATCGAATATAATGGTGCGTACACAGGATCTGAGAAATTTGCACCAAAATATCGCTTTGGATTTTTTAACTCCGGTGGTGTGGGATGGTTAGTATCTCAGGAAAACTTTATGAAGGATATAACTTGGTTGGATCAATTAAAATTTCGAGCATCTTATGGAGATATTGGAGATGATAATGTATATGGCAGATGGTTATACCTTACACAATGGACTTATGGTGGACAATCTCATATGGGGGTAGTTGGAGAATCTCCGGAGAAAAGTACCTATACATGGTTTAAAGAGAATGTGCTTGGAAACCCTAATGTACGTTGGGAAAAAGTTAGAAAGTTAAACTTTGGAGTTGATTTTGGTTTCTTAAATGGTTTAATAAATGGACAGGTAAATATATTCAGTGACAAGCGTACTGATGTACTTATTCCTGGTAATAATCGAGCTATTCCGGATTATTTTGGGGTAGCGGCTCCTGTTGCGAACTTAGGTATTGTAGAAAACAAGGGCTACGAAATTGAATTTAAAGTTAATAAACGAATTAATACTGACTGGAGAGTTTGGGGAGACTTAAATTTCACACATGCTAAAGATAAAGTAATTGAAGGTGATAGTCCCCTATTATTACCTGAATATCAAAAGAATAATAATAAGCAGATTAGCCAAACTTATTCTTATGTAAGTTCAGGGTATTATAATACTTGGGATGAGTTATATGGTAGTACTATTCATGATAATAATGATGCTAATAAATTACCTGGTAACTATCATATCATTGATTATAATGGAGATGGTATAATAGATACTAAAGATAATATTCCTTTTGCTTATCCTTCAGTACCACAAAACACTTATAATTTAACAATTGGATTTGATTGGAAAAACATCAGCGTGATGACTCAATGGTATGGTGTCAACAATGTAACTAGACAAGTTGTTCTAGAAAGCTTTATAAGACAGCGTAACTTGGCTTATTACGAAGGAACATACTGGTCAAAAAATCAAACTGATGCAGACGTGCCATTACCACGATGGTTAGCAACACCAAGTACCTATACAGCTGCTAATAGATTTATGTTTGATGGCTCTTACATCCGTTTAAAAACTGCTGAAGTTGCTTATAATTTATCTAACCAAACAAGTTTTGTACGTCGTCTTGGATTACAACATGTCAGAATATTCTTAAATGGTCATAACTTATTGTTTTGGTCTGATATGCCTGATGACAGAGAATCTAACTATGCAGGTACAGGTTGGGCTTCCCAAGGAGCATATCCAACTGTAAAGCGTTTTAATTTAGGTGCAAACATTACATTTTAATCGGACGAGTAATGAAAAAATATTTTAATATAATATTAGTATGTGGTATGATATCAGGCTCTTCAGTAATGATATCTTGTGAAAAATATTTAGATAAAGAAGAAAATTCTATAGTATCGGCAGATGAAGCGTTTAAAAATTTCACAAACTTTCAAGGATATACCGAAGAATTATACCATTGTGTAGTCAATTTTAGCAATAATTATTGGACAAACTCTTGGAACTGGGGAGAAGATGAAATAACATCTACAGCTGGCGATTATCATTTTATTCATAAAATTGATAATGGTAACTTTTGGGGTTGGCAAGCTCAGCATGATGGATGGGGAGCTGGCTGGATGGAACAGGCCGATTTCACTACTACATTTATACCTAATGATAGAAATACAAATAAAGATCTTTGGAATGCAGCTTGGTATGGCCTTCGTAAAATTAGTATAGGTATAGAAAACCTTGATAAAATGACTGAGGCAACGCAAGAGGAACGAGATCTTATCAAAGGACAGCTTTTGTTTTTTCGTGGTTGGTTTCACCATCGTTTAATGGAGTATTTTGGAGGAATGCCTTACATTAATTACGTACTGCCAAGTGATGAGAAACTAGCACTGCCTAGATTAAGCTATCATGAATGCGCAGATCTTGCCGCTGCAGACTTTAGAGAAGCGGCTAACTTATTACCTATTAATTGGGATGATACAAATCCAGGTAAGCGTACTCTGGGTAAAAATGCATTACGTATCAATAAGATAATGGCATTAGGATATTTAGGTAAAAATTACTTATGGGCAGGAAGTCCTCTTATGAATCTAACTGTGACTGGTAGCCGTACATATCAAAGTGATTATTGCAAGAAAGCTGCAGAAGCATTTGGCGAATTATTATCCTTAACAGAAAGTGGTCAGGCTCCGCATAAATTGGTTGAATTTGCTAATTACTATAAAAACTTCTATACGCTGAGTGAGAACTGGGCATTAGCAGGAAGTACGGAAGCGATATTCAGAGGCCCCTATAATGCTGGAAATAACACTCATTATGGAACAAGTAAGCAATATATTCCTAGTCTAATAAGTGACGGGGATGCCTTGAAATTTTTACCTACAGCAAACTATGTTAATTATTATGGTATGGCCAATGGCTTACCCATTAAAGATATCACAAAAGCAGATGCTGAGTCTGGATACGATCCTAATTATCCCTGGAAAGATCGCGATCCAAGGTTCTATAATGATATTATATTTGATGGAGTACAAGTCGTTAAAGGAACTATTACTGATACCGACTTACCAGAAGAAAAGAGAAGATTTGCGCAACTGTATACAAATGGTAATTATAGAAATATCCAAAATGGTAGCCAAACGGGTTATGTCTTACGCAAATTTGTTCCATTAACTGCAAACAAATATGACCGTGCATACGACTGGGGAACCAATATGCATATTTATGTACCCTACATGCGTTTAGCGGATGTGTACTTAATGTATGCAGAAGCCGCTCTTATGGGATATGGTTCTGTAACAGGTAAATCTAGTAATTATAGCAAAACAGCAGTAGATGCAATTAATATAATTCGTAAACGTGCAGGTGTTGCTGACATTAATAGCAATTATTTAAGCTCTCCAGATCTATTTTTGAACGAAATACGTAGAGAACGTGCAGTAGAATTATCTTATGAAGGACACCGATTCAATGATCTAAGAAGATGGTTATTATTAACTGAACCAGGATATACCAAAAAAACTGCGATCGAGTTTGATAGAACTGGTGCATTCGACACTTCTGATCCCACAAAAAATCGCGTGGTAAATTTAAAAGAGAAAGTATTATTAGAAAGAAAATTCACAAGTAAACATTATTGGTTACCATTAAAGGTTGCGGACGTAAGTATGTATCCTGAGTATGGACAAAACCCAGGTTGGTAATTTTCAGGTGAAAAGTATTTTTAAATATTAAAAATTATGAGATACAGTAAACTAAAAATAGTATTAAGCCTGATTATTACTAATGTAGTAATAATCAATGCTTCTGGAACTACTATAATAAATATACGTAAATCCATTCAATTAACGGATGGTGGAAAAACAGCTTCTTGGACATCAATACAAGATACAAGCGCTAATGATAAAGAGTTAGTACCAGTTGCCTTTAGAAAAGTTCAAAAGAAAGACCTAATGGGCGCAGTGCAAACTGTCGACCTAGATGATTTATTACAAAAAAACTATACTACGCATAGTTTAAGTAACTTGGACGCCTTAGTTTCGGGCTATAATGGCCACATTTGGGGAAATAGTGGACAATTAGTATTAGTAGATGGATTTCCGCGTGATGCCGATAATATAATGCCTTCTGAAATTAAGCAAGTAACCTTTTTAAAAGGTGCAAATGCAATAGCATTATATGGTAGTCGTGCCGCCAAGGGTGTAATACTTATTACAACGAAACGTGGATTCTCTGGTGAACAGAAAATAAATATTCGAGCAAATGCAGGTATACATACACCAATAAGTTATCCTAAGTATTTGGGATCAGCAGAATATATGACATTATATAATGAAGCAAGAAGAAACGATGGCCTTCCTAACTTGTACTCAGATGAAACAATTTATCATCATTCTGCTGGAAAAAATCCATACCGCTATCCAAATGTAGACTATTATGATAAACAATATATCAAAAATAGCTATAATAGATATGACGCTACTGCTGAAATATCTGGTGGAAATGATAGAACGCAATATTATACGAATTTTGGTTTTTGGTCAGCTGGTTCATTATTAAACTTCGGTGAAGCTAAAAATAATAATACATCAAATCGATTTAATTTACGTGGGAATATTGATGTACAACTAACATCTATTATCTCTTTAAATGTTGATGCTACTGCAAGTTTTTATACATCCAAAGGAGTAAATGCTGACTATTGGGGAGCAGCCGCTACGGTTAGACCTCATCGCTTTTCGCCATTAATTCCTATTGATATGATTGAACAATCAGACGAAAATTCATGGATATATGTCAACAATAGTAATTTTCTAGTTGATGGGAAGTATTTGTTAGGAGGAAGTCAGTTAGATCAAACAAATGCTTTTGCAAATGTTTATGCTGGAGGGACTAATCAACACCTAAATCGTCAATTTCAATTCAACACAGGTATAAATTTTGACCTGAAGGGTATTACGGAAGGCTTGAGTTTTAAAACGGCAATGGCTATTGATTATCAAAATCAATATAATCAATCTTATAATAATGGATATGCAGTATACCAAGCTTCATGGAACAACTATGATGGTGCTGATCTAATAAGTGCATTGACTAAATACGGTGAAGATCGTATATCTGGGGTTCAAAATATTGGAGGTAGTGCTTATAGACAAACCATTGGTTTAACAGGTCAATTCAATTATTTTAGAACATTTGATGATAAACATAATGTCTCTGCAATATTGTTAGCGAATGCATTTCAAATTGGAATTTCACAGCAATATCACAAAAATAGCAATGCGAATCTTGGCTTTAATTTGGGGTACAATTATTTAAGTAAATACTATGTTGATTTTAGTACGGCTTTACCTCACTCAGCAAAGTTACCTGATGGAAAGCGATCTGCATTATCTCCTACTGTATCTTTAGCATGGAGATTATCTGAAGAAAATTTCATGAAGGATAACTCAATTTTTAATGATTTAAGACTTTCAACATCAGCCGGTATTATTAATACAGATTTAGACATTACAGACTATTACATGTATCAAGGATATTATACTTATAATAATGCTGCTTGGTACAGTTGGCGTGATGGTGAATTAGTACATACATTCGATCGTTTCAGAGGAGAAAACATGAAAATGGGATATCCGCAAAGACGTGAATTTACCGTAGGATTAGAAGGAGCATTATTTAATAATACAATATTATTTAATACAACCTATTTTTATAATCGAATGCATGGACTATTAGTACAACCAAGTACATTATATCCTATGTATTTTATGTCATATTGGCCAACGTACTCTGATATACCTTATGTTAATTACAACATTGATGAACGGAAAGGAATTGACTTTGGTGTGAGCTTTAATAAAAAATTCAACGATACATTCATTGCTTTGGGCGTAAATGGAATGTATTATGACACCAAAGCAGTAAGACGTGATGAACTATATGAAAATAGCTATCAAAATCGTACAGGTACACCGCTAGATGCTATCTGGGGATTACAAAGTGCTGGATTCTATAAAGATCAAAATGATATAGATAACCATGCAGTAAGTACTTTTGGAGAAGTTAAACCAGGTGATATCAAATACATTGATCAAAATGGCGATGGAACTGTTGATTCAAGAGATGAGGTGTATTTAGGTAAAGGAGGATGGGCTGGCTCACCGTTTTCTATAGGAATTAATCTTACAGCAAAATATAAAAGTTTAACATTCTTTGCTGTTGCAACTGGAAGATATGGTGCAAATGCGCTTAAAAACAACTCCTATTTTTGGATAAATGGTGAAGATAAATACTCAGAAATTGTAAGAGATAGATGGACGCCAGAAACAGCAGAAACAGCATCATATCCAAGATTGACCACCAATAATAGTGATAATAATTTTAGAAATTCTGATTTTTGGATGTACAAAACTAACCGATTTGATCTATCTAAGGTTCAAATATCATATGATTTTCCTTCAGATTTTTTCGGCAAAGGGATTTTGAAAGAATTAGGTGCTTATGTGAATGGATTCAATTTGTTAACCTTTGCAAAAGAGAAAGAAACTATGCAGCTAAATATAGGCCAAACACCGCATACGCGTTTTTTCAACTTTGGAGTTAAGGCATTATTTTAATTTTTAGCATTAAAAAGAATTTACAAATGAAAAAATTATTAAGATTAAGTATCATAACAGCCCTGTTTTTCACCTCATGTGAAGATATGTTTGAGCCAGCAATTGAAAATATACTTGATATTGATGCAGCATATAGTAGACCACTATACGCTCAAGGATTATTATTAAACGGTTATAATAGAGTTCCAACAAATAATTGGTCATTCAATGATGTAGCTACCGATGACGCCGTATCCAATGACAAAGGAAATAACTATTTAAAAATTGCAACCGGACAATGGACAGCAATGAATAATCCGTTGGATCAATGGAGAAATAGTATGTCCGCAATTCAATACATTAACAATTTTCTTTCCATCACGGATAAAGTAGAATGGGCAACTACGCCAGCTGTTGCTACGATGTTCAATGACCGTATGAAAGGAGAAGCATATGGATTAAGAGCATTATTCATGTTTCACTTACTTCAATCGCATGCTGGTAAAACAGCGAGCGGAGAGTTACTAGGTGTACCTATAATCCTTGAACACGAAACATTAGATTCAGACTTTAATCACAAAAGAGCAACATTTGAGGAATGTATGACCCAACTTTATAAGGATATATCATTAGCTGAAAGTCTTTTACCATTAGACTTTGAAGACATAGCTTCAGATAGTCAGGTTCCAGCAAAATATCAAGGTATAGGAATTAATAAAGATGATTATAACCGTGTATTCGGGACATATTTCAGATTAAGAATGACAAAACGGATTGCTCAAGCAATTAAAGCAAAGGCGGCTTTATTAGCAGCTAGTCCGGCATTTTCGAGTGGTAATACAACGACATGGGAAGATGCAGCAAATTATGCAGGCCTTGTAATAGCTCAAAAAGGAGGAGTAGCAGGTATTGATCAAAATGGGGCATTATTTTATCAAAAGGCAAGTGTTGATGCTATGAATGAAGGTAAAAATACTGCAGAAATCCTTTGGCGCGTAGATAGAGGCGGCGTAAGTTCGAATTTAGAAGCAGATAATTTTCCTCCTACTCTATTTGGAAAAGGTCGTATCAACCCAACGCAAAATTTGGTTAATGCCTTCCCTATGCTTAATGGCTATCCTATTGATAATGTTGCTAGTTCGTATAATCCAAATAATCCTTATGAAAATCGCGATCCAAGATTGAAAAATTACATCTTAGTGAATGGAGGAACAGCAGGGGTCAACAATACTGCAATTAATACAGCTATTAGTAGCAATACAAATGATGGGTTAAATAAAGTAGAAACATCTACGCGTACAGGTTTTTATTTACGAAAGTTACTCCGTCAAGATGTTAACCTTAATCCTTCTTCAGTCTCTGGTCAATATCATATAATCCCACGTCTTCGTATGACTGAAATATATTTGGCCTATGCAGAAGCTGCTAATGAAGCATGGGGACCAACTAATGGAGGAAGTCACGCTTTTTCTGCGTATGATATTATAAAAGCGATCCGAAAACGAGCTGGTATAGGTACGTCCAATAATGATGCCTATTTGGAAGAAGTAAAAGGTGATAAGGATAAAATGCGTGAATTGATCCGTAATGAAAGACGTTTAGAATTATGTTTCGAGGGGTTTAGATTTTGGGATTTACGCAGATGGAATATGTCATTGAGCGAGACAGCACAAGGAATTAAAATTAGTGATAATATATATGAGGTTATTCCAGTTGAAAATAGAGTATATGAAAGTTATATGAATTATGCCCCTATTCCGTACAGTGAATTATTGAAATATAATAATTTATTACAAAATACAGGTTGGTAATTGTTGAAAGCAATTTATTTGAAAATTATAATGATGAAAAAAAAGAATTTAATATATGTAATGCTCCTATTAACATTAGGAGCTTGCAAAAATCAAGAATGGGAGTTTCCAGATTATGAATACCAATCAGTTTATTTTGCATATCAAAATCCCGTGCGAACACTTACAATGGGGGAAGATGTATTTGATACTTCATTAGATAATCAGCACAAAATAAATATAATGGCTACGACGGGAGGAGTTTATAAGAACTCAGCTGACGTTACAATAGATTTTTTAGTTGATAATTCTTTAACAAATGGCATCACCTATATGGATGGACGTGATATATTACCTCTTCCAAGTGAGTATTACAAACTATTATCAAATAAAATAGTCATTCCGCAAGGAAAAATTATAGGTGGTGTAGAGGTACAATTAACGGATGCTTTTTTTAATGATCCAAAAGCCTTAACAACAAATTACGTACTTCCTATAAAGCTTACTAATGTAGCAAATGCAGATACTATTTTATCTGGCAAACCATTAGTCTCCAATCCAAACAAAATGATTGCAGAACATTGGGAGGTCACACCAAAAGATTTTACATTATATGCTATTAAATACATCAATACATGGCATGGAAATTATTTACGTAGAGGTAAGGATGTAATAGTTGGGAAAAATGGTAATATAAGTCTCAATCAGACTCAAATAAGACGTCAACAATTTATTGAAAAGGATGAGGTGGTAAGTTTGACAACAGCTTCCTTAAAAAATACAAAATTTCCACTTATTTTCAAAAATGTAGATAATACCAATATACCTGTAGAATTAATTCTAACATTCAATGAAAACAATTGTTCAATATCATCTGGCACAAGCGGTGTAACTGTTAATGGATCTGGTAGTTTTGTTAAGAAAGGAGACAAAAATAGCTGGGGTAATGTAGATAGAGATGTCCTGTATCTTGACTATACTATTGAAATGGCACAAATGTCCGTAACAACTAAAGACACATTGGTTATGAGAGATAGAGGTGTAAAAATGGAGACATTCACTGTGAAAGCTAAATAATCATCGAATAGTTTAATACTTATTATTATGAAAAAAGTATATAAAAATATTGGGTATATCCTGATAGTAACTTCATTTTTGGGCTCTTGTGCCAAGCATGAGTTGTTAACTTATTATACAGATAAACCGGAAAATATAATTGTACAAGAAGATATTGACTCTTATGCACCATTGATTTCATATTTGAATAAAAATGCTAATCCAAATTTTAAATGGGGAGTAGCGATGAATATGTCAGATTACTTAAACAAAGGTGTGATGTATCGTTTAGTCAATAGAAATTTTGAAGAAATGGTGGTGGGGTATGAAATGAAGCACTCTTCTATCGTAAAAGCAGATGGATCATTAGACTTAACTAAGGTTGAACAGTTAATTGAGTCTGCTAAAGCTAATAATATGGGGTTGTACGGACATACTCTGTGCTGGCATTCAGGACAAAATGCTGCTTATCTAAATAGTCTAATTGCTCCTATAAAACTTCCTTCTACAGTGGGGCCTACGTGGGATATTATTGCTGAAAACAATTTTGAAACAAATAATGAAAATAATTATGAATATACTTCCACAGCTATTGTCTCCTTTACAGCGGATGGTACTGGTTCAAAAGGAACAGGCAGAGCATTGAAATTGGTTAACGAAAGTATTCGGACCAATGATTATGATGTACAATTCTTCGTTAAATTTGCTCCAGGCGTTAAAGAAGGGGAAAAGTATAAATTGTCAATCGATGTAAAATCAGATTCTGATGCCAGTTTTGGGACACAAGCTCACACTGTACCTTACACTTACAAATATTACGATTTCTTTGGGACAATAACTACCACTAAATCTTGGAAAACATATGAAAAAGAAATTACTATTACCAAAGATTTGGCAGGAGCTGGAGCGATAGCATTCAATTTAGGGAAAGCTGCTACAACATTTTATTTTGATAACTTATCTTTAACCAAGTTTAATAAAGATGGAACCAATGCTGGTCCTACTCAAAAAGGTTATGCATTAAAAATGAGTAATCCTAGTGTAGTTGATTCATGGGCAGCTCAAACAGCTTATGATATATCAGGGATTGAAAATAATACAGAGTATACATTAAAGATAGCTGCAAAAGGTAGTAAAGTAGGTAGTATTGGGATTGATTTGCAGCAAACTTCAAATTACTCTGGGAATAGCTTTGGTTCGATTACATTGTCTACAGAATACAAAGAGTATGAACTTAAAGTAACAACTACAGCCGTACGAAACCGATTCATAATTAACTTTGGTCAATATGATGGTACAATCTTTATTGATGACATTAAATTAACCAAAACTGGTAGTAATAATAATTTGATTACTAATGGTGATTTTGAAATAAATGCAGATGGCTGGTTTGGTTGGGGAAATAATTCAACAAGAGGTTTGTCAGCTGATGGAGAAGGATATGGAGGACCTGGAGGTGGTATTATTGAAAAAACTCCTCAAGAGAAAAAAGAAATCATTTCTAATGCCTTAGAAACTTTCATAGCAGGAATGTTATCTGTTTCTAAAGATTATATAAAATCTTGGGATGTCGTCAACGAACCTATGTCTGATTGGCCAGACCAATACGCTTTAAAGACTGGTATAGGTAAAACCGATTTGGCTAATGATGAATTCTATTGGCAAGATTATCTTGGAAAAGATTATGCTGTACAAGCAATTCAATTAGCTAGAAAATATGGTAATGCAGATGATAAATTATTCATTAATGATTATGGTCTTGAAGGGAGTGGTGACAAATGTAAAGGGTTAATTGCATATGTAAACTATGTAGAAAGTAAAGGAGCGAAAGTGGATGGAATTGGTACACAAATGCATATTGACATCACTACAAATAAGGATAATATCATTAGGATGTTTGAATTATTAGCTGCAACAGGTAAATTAATTAAAATATCCGAGTTAGATATTGGTATGGGAGGTGGAATAAAAACACCTAATGCAACACCAGAAATGTATGCACAACAAGCTGAAATGTATAAATTCGTGATCGAAAAATATTTCGAAATTATTCCAAAACCACAGCAATACGGAA
The DNA here is from genome assembly GCA_947630335.1 of uncultured Sphingobacterium sp. Lineage (GTDB taxonomy): Bacteria > Bacteroidota > Bacteroidia > Sphingobacteriales > Sphingobacteriaceae > Sphingobacterium. The sequence continues at coordinate 35,818 of CANRHE010000002.1, read as the reverse complement.
TTACAATTTGGAGTCCTTTAGATAGTCCTAATTCAGAGTATTCTTTCTGGAGAAAAGGAGAACCTATAGGTGTGTGGACAGAAACATTTGTAAGAAAACCAGCGTATAAAGCTATTGCTGAAGCTTTAGAAAAACAAAAATAATATTGAGCTTTCTAAATCAATTAATCAAGGGGATTTAATATCCTCTTTGATTAATTGATTTAACTAAAATTAGAAATATGATTCAAAAAATATTTTCACTTATAATTTTTTCTTTACTAATTGGTCGTGAAGCTTTTTCACAAGACAAAAATTTTCATATTTACCTTTGTTTCGGTCAATCGAACATGGAAGGTCATGGAAAATATGAAACGCAAGACACGATGTCCAATAAACGTTTTCGAGTATTACAGACTGTAAACTGTCCAGAAATAAATCGTGAAAAAGGAAAATGGTACGATTCGCAGCCTCCCATTACACGTTGTAACACTGGCCTGACTCCAGCCGATTACTTCGGTAAAACATTAGCTGAGAACCTACCAGACAGTATAGTTATTGGAGTAATCAATGTGTCCGTTGGAGGATGTCATATTCAACTTTTTGATAAAGATAGTGTAAATAATTATGTTGCCAATGCTCCTAATTGGATGAAAGGAATGTTAGCCTCTTATAATAATAACCCTTACAATCATCTAATTGAAATGGCAAAATTAGCACAAAAATCAGGTGTGATTAAAGGGGTACTTTTACATCAAGGAGAATCTAACACAGGTGATATTGACTGGCCAAATAAAGTGAATACTGTCTATCAAAATTTATTAACAGATTTATCTCTTCAGGCAGCAACTACTCCTCTCCTTGCTGGTGAATTATTATCAGCCGAATATGAAGGTAAATGTGCAAGTATGAATGAAATTATTAATAAACTACCACAAACAATTCCAAATGCACATATTGTTTCTTCAAAAAATTGTGAAGGAATTGCAGATGGATTACATTTCAGTCCAGCAGGATATAGACAACTTGGTAAAAATTATGCTAAAGTTTTATTATCATCTATATACTCAATTTATCAATAAATATTTAATTATCACTTCATATAAAGCCCTATATAAAAGTCTAAAAAACTATGTTTTTTAGACTTTTATATAGGGCTTTATTACTTTCACTCTTCCACAAGTCGTATTTTAAAAATACGACCAGCCCGATTGCCTGATCGAGCTTTAAAACTAAGAACAAAGTTGTCTTTATCTATTAACCACTCTTGTGGAATTTCATACTTTACATCAAAAAACTTACTCTGATTCCATTTACCTGATAAATCTTCACTAGCCAATACGTGATTATTAATAAGAATATCAAACGCTCTATTTTGACCTTCATACCCCCAATAAGTAATATGTAAAGTAAGATTATCTTTATTTTTTGTTTGAAGTTCATAAGTCAGCATTCCATCTGAACTCACTTCCCTCCAAGAATTACCATCATGAATACCTTTTTGCGTGTTTAGCTCTTTCATTCTATGATCTACTTCGGGTTGCTGTTCTCCAACTTTGATAAAATCTATTGTTTTGGCATCCAATTCAAGTTTTGCTTTTTCTTCTTTTTTCAATTGATCTTGTAATTTTATAAAATCTTGATTAGTCATAGAAAGCCAATACATCATATAACGACTATCATGTATATTATAAAATGGTTCCAAGTTTATATTTTGGTATTCATTTTTGACGAAAGATTTTGGCAATGTAAAACTTAAGGATTCACTAGAATTATTCTCAATTGTATTTAATTGTTTTATAAAATCTTGGCGATCCCCTAATAGCACGGGGGTGTCAAAAATAGATACCAATGGTCCACTTGCAATATGTCCCCAACGATGATCACCTGCTACCAATCCATTTAATCCTTCAGTACCAACTTTAGCACCCATCAAAATAGGTCCTCTAAATATAGAAACAAATTCAGGATTATTTTTCAACTCTTCCAAGTGGAAGTTCATAGGCATATTAATCTGTATTTCATCTCCATTATTCCATTGGCGATCAATTAAAACATAAGACTGTGGTGCATTATTCATCGCATAATCCTTTCCATCAACTATTACGCTTAATTCACCTTTTGGTACCCATCCAGGATATCGTATATAAAGTTTGAGGTTTTCAGATTTTTTTGATAAAGAAATTCGAATGGTACTGTTACCTTCTATCGGAAAGTTTGTTTGTTGAACCAATTTTACTCCCCTTTCTTTCCAATCCAATTCAGACGCAATAAAAAGATTTACATACAAAGAATCATGATTATGGCTGTAAATTAATTCTCCATACTTACCATGATTTTCCATTCCTGTACCAACACAACACCACATAGCACTATTCACTTGAGAATAAACTCTATAATGTGCTGGTCTCGCTGATGTAAAATAAACATATCCTCCATGTTCTGGATGCTGTGTGGATAGAATATGATTATATAAAGCTTTTTCATAATAATCCATATACATAGCATCTGGATTCATACGAAATAAACCACCAGCCAATTTCAACATATTATTAGTATTACATGATTCAGGACCTTCTCGTTCTTCTATATAACTTAAAAAGTCTTGTTCGGCAGGAAAATGTTCTCGACGGCTATTACCTCCTAACGATAAAGAACGATTATTAACCACAGTTTGCCAAAAAAAAGTAGCAGCTGTAGTATAAATTGAATCATGAGTTAACTCAGCCACTCGTTGATAACCTACGGCTTTTGGCACTTGTGTGTTGGCGTGGAGATTATCCAAGTTATCTTCTTTACGTGACATAGCATCAAATATTTCCTTATGGGAAAAACGCTTTGCTAAAGTAAGATAACGATTATCTTGAGTCATTTGGAAAGCATCAGCATACACTTCATTCATACCGCCGAATTCATTGGCAAGCATAGATTCCATTTGTTTATCGTCTAAATTAGACATAAGATTAACACCCCAATCGCACAACTTTAAGAACATACTTTTAGCATCTTCATTGCCCGCGTATAACCATGCATCACGTAGCCCAGCATAAGTTTTATGTAGATTGTACCATGGAACCCAATATTGCCAAACTATACCGACATTCCCACTTTCAATTTCTTTCCATAAATTTTTTCCATTAGGTATACCTCCAACATAACCATTTCCATGCATATCTTGACAACGCTTAAGCTCTTCAACAACATACTCTAAACGTTCTTTGCATCGAAGGTCTCCAGTTGCTGCATAGTGAATTGCCAAGCCTGTTAAGTAATGACCACCTATATGCCCATCTAAACCGATCCAATTTTCAAAACTCGGAGCTTTCGGCTCTAAACCAGCCTCTTTTAAATATGGTGCTAATAACCTATCAACATCATAGGATAACAGTACCTCAACATTTAAATCTCTTGCATGCTTAAAGGGACTTTCCAAGAGTTTTACATCCTTTAGAGAGAAACTATGATTGTATAATTTTTCTTGTGCAACTGCGTCGTCAAATAACGCAAATGCTGATAAAGTGAAAATGATTATTTTTTTTAGATCATTCATATTCGTATTTAAATTAAATGATTAGCTTATAATATCAAACCTTATAAACCTTTAGAAATCAGATGTAAACCATCCTATCTTATAGCATTAAAAAGCCTTTAGATGATCCTCACAAAGAGCTTCATATCAAAGTTTTATGTCGTTATCTTGGGTAGCATACAAACCTATCATCGCTCCTGTAAATCCTCCAGCCACATCAGTAGACAGTATATCTCCAGAAACAATACCTCCAAGATTATGGAATACTTCATCCTTTTGGGCATATGCAAATTGATAGGAATCACCTTTTGCAGTAACTTTCAGTTTTATATCAGAAATATCATTTAATTTATGCTTTGCAATAATTGTAGAAACACCGTTTTCAGTACGTTCCAGAACTAAGTAATATTCATTAGCTGATTTGGTTAATCCAAAAACGTAATTATAAGCTTCACTTTGAAAACATGTTAATCCAGCTAAATCTTTTTCCGATTGAGGCGTATATTTCATATCTACAGTAGCCGAAAATATAGTGTGTTGTTGTCTATAGAATAGAGCGGATATAGGCTTACGTTCTTTAATATTAACGGGAAAAGGATTCATTACTAATCCGTTATTAGATGGATTGATAAAATGCTCTCTTAATCCTCGTAATGCAATCCAACGGTCATCTAATTTCTGTGTTGAAAAATCATCTTTGAAACTAAAATTAGCATTTGGAAAATATCCAGCAGTATTCATTTTATTTATAACGCCTTTAGGCATTGGTATTGAACTTTTTAAAGGATCCATTCCTCCAATAAATTCAGGCCAATCACCTGACCAATCAACAGGCAGTATGAATGTTTCTCTTCCAGTATTAACACGATTCTTTTCGTTAGGTCTTACTGCTAAAAAGACTCCATACCACTCTCCATCTGGGCCTTCAACTAAATCTGCATGACCCGCCCATTCAACGCGATTGGGTCTAGATTTATCTAGATGTCGTTGTGACAAAATAGGGTTGCGATCTGCTGGTTTATAAGGTCCTCTCGGATTATCACTAACAAAAATAACCTCACTATGATCACTTCCTGTACCTCCTTCAGCACACATCAAATAGTATTTACCCTTTCTTTTGTAAATATGAGGAGCTTCAATCCAAATTGGTTGATTAGAAATATTTACTCCACCATCTACAATAATTTTATCCGTACCAGCTATTACTTGATCATTCTCAATATCATAATCCCAAATTTTAATGACTCTGTGTCCTTGATATAATTCTTTACCTTCATCCGGAGCATCATTGTGTACTACATAGGCTTTACCATTATCGTCAAAAAATAAAGCTGGATCAATTCCCCCAAAATTCAATTTAATTGGATCAGACCAATTACCTTTCATTGGATCTTTTATTTTAACAACCATATTGCCAATACCAGAGGCAATCTGAGTTGTTATCATATAAAATGTGTCATTATAAGGATTATATACTATATCAGGCGCATATATACCTTCACTAATTCCTGCATTCTCAACCTTCAACTGTGACTCTCTGTCTAAAACATGTCCAATTTGCTTCCAGTTTACTAAATCTCTAGAATGAAAAATTGGCACTCCAGGAAACATCACAAATGAAGAATTTACAAGATAATAATCATCTCCTTTTCGAGTAATACTAGGATCTGGATAACAACCTTGCAATATTGGGCTATAAAAATATCCATCTGCTAATGGTTCATCTTTATAAATCTGATCATCACCCTCATAATGAAAATTAGAAAATACTGGTGAACCCTCTGGGTAATTAGATTTCGAATTCGTTTTACATGATGATAATATTAATAATCCAAAAAAAAATGAAAATTGAATCATTTTTTCTCTTCCAATATTTTTTAATATTTGCATGACTAGCGTTTTAATAATGTATATTTTATTAATTAAAGTATAATTTCACTGTGAGATTAATGATTACCTAATTATTTCTATTGACAGAACAAGCATTATCTTTTGTGAAAATCTAAAAATTAATTTTATAATTAATTATGATGCTTTAAATTCAGTTTAATTTTTTTTAAATCTTCCAACTCATGAATTGGTCTTTCAATATGATACGGAATAGGCTGACAGGAAAATGTTTGGAAATATAGTAAACAAGCATCTTTCCACCATACAGCATCTTTACTTTGTATTTTTAGCTTTGATTGAACATCACGAAAACGTTCTGAATCAACAAATGGCTCACTTCTATCCCAAATTTTCTGAAAGTCACGGGCTTGTTTTACACCCAAATCATAATGCTCACATAATTCTGTCCACATAGTATTACCACTTTTCATTTTATAATTCCATGGAACGTGATGAAACCATAAAATTAAGTTCTCAGGACAGCTTTCTATTTGAGCAAACTGACTACGAAGTGGTTCATTGTATTGAGATACAGCATCACTACCAGCAGGTGAACGATCAAAGCCTAAGCCCAAACTATCCGCATTATGATAATACCAAGGCATCCAATCTGATCTTCCTCCTTTTATATCTGCCCATGGTTCTGGACCATAATGATGGTCAAAAGCAAAAATATGGTGAAGCCCCATCGGCATCATATAATTAACTACGGCCTCTCGTGAATCAAGCATCATATCTCTTATGGGTAATACAAACTCATCATCATCTGTAAAGGTCATTTTTATCCACTCCTCTGCTATTTGTTCAGACGATAGACTATGATTCCAAGCCAAACGCCCAAAAGCATACCAATTTGCTTGACCAAAATGGTGTCCTGTCCAATTAATATCTTCTCCAATATTAGCTACACCTGCTATAGCAGACTTCTTGTTACCATTTAATGTGCCATCTGTTATCTTAGCAATTGTGGCCCCATTACCGTCAGTATAAGTATCGCTATCAAGGGTTTCTTTAAATAATGGCGCTAGATAGGCTAAGTGATTTGAAAAGCCTAAATATTCTTGAGTGATTTGAAATTCAACCATTTGACTTGTCTTCTTCATAGCTCCAAACAAAGGAGTAAACGGTTCTCGTGGTTGAAAATCAATCGGTCCATTTTTTATCTGAATTATGACATTATCTCTAAACTTACCATCAAAAGGAATAAACTCTAAGTAAGCTTGTTTTGCGCGGTCTTCAAGAGTAGGATTATATACAAATGCTCGCCACATAATGACTCCGCCGTAAGGTTTTATTGCATCTGCTAACATATTTGCACCATCAGCATGCGTTCTTCCATAGTCTTGAGGACCAGGCTGGCCTTCTGAATTTGCCTTAACTAAAAAACCACCAAAATCAGGTATTTCTTTATATATTTTTTTTACTTTTTCTTTCCACCATGATTGTACCTCAGGACGTAAAGGGTCTGAATCAACAAGTCCATCTAAAACTTTAGGTGATGAAAAATTAACAGACAAATACACTTTAATACCGTATTTTCTAAATATTGCTGCCAAAGCTTTCACTTTAGTAATATATTCTGAACTGAGTATTTCTGGTGAAGCATTCACATTATTGAGCACAGTAGCATTTATTCCAATTGATGCATTAGCGCGCGCATACTCTTCATACCTCGGAGATATCACATGAGGTAACTCTTCCCACCGCCATAGCGAATATCCAGCATACCCACGTTCAACAGTACGATCTAGATTATCCCAATGATTTAGAATACGAATATTATATGATGGTATTTCTTGAATTTTAATACCATTAATTGATTGATTTGTTTGTTGCAAACTTAATAAATGATAAGCACCATATAAAACGCCTATAGGCTCGTGCGAAGTAATGTATATCTTACCCTTTTTCTCTTCTATTGTGAAACCATCTCTTAGTTTTTCTTGTGCCTTTTCAACCTTTAATTCTACAGATGGTCCAGTCCAAAAATTATCTAATTCTTGTTTAGCTAATAATGCCTTTTGATGATTAGAATGACTAATTACAGTTCTACTTTTAGCAACTTCATTAGAAACTTTTTTATATCTTAACCAAAGCTTACTCCCATCTTCTGCATAACATAATGAGCATGAATAAACAGCAAGTAAAATCAATAAATGTACTCGAATAAATAACATATAAGTTTATACTTTTAATTACTCCTATAACAAAAAGTATTAGCTACATAAGGGGTACTAATACTTTTTGATAATTATATTACTGACCTTGAATTGTTTTTATTAATCCATTTTCATCATATTCCAATTCAGTAACTTTCATACTTCTCAACCATGTTTTTCCTTTTGAAGGGACGCAGTCATGGTGGAATAAATACCATTTATCCTTAAATTCAACAATACTATGATGCGTGGTCCAACCAATTACTGGTGTCAAGATTACCCCTTGATAAGTAAATGGACCGTAAGGGTTGTCTCCAATAGCGTAACAAATCAAATGTGTATCTCCAGTTGAGTAAGAGAAGTAATACTTACCATTATATTTGTGTAACCAGGAAGCTTCAAAAAATCTTCTTTCTGTATCGCCTTGTTTCAAAGGATTCCCATTTTCATCCAATATAATTACGTCTTGAGGTTCTTCGGCAAACTCTAGCATATTATCCGTCAATTTGGCAATCTTTGGACTAAGAGCATTCTCATGCGAATGTGGTAAACACATTGGAAAAGTAATTTTATTATTGCGATAAAACTGCAATTGCCCACCCCATATGCCACCAAAATAAATATAATAATCTCCATTATCCTCAAATACACATGGATCAATACTATAACTGCCGTCAATAGGTGTTTTTTCGGCAACAAATGGTCCGTAAGGAGTATCCCCTACAGCAACTCCTAAACGAAAAATATCTGTCTTATCTTTTAATGAAAAATAGATGTAATATTTTCCATCTTTGTGCGCTACATCCGAGTCCCACAACTGTCTCCCTGACCATGGGATATCTTCTACAGCCAATACTTTTCCATGATCTATTACTTCTCCATCGACTTCTTCCATTGAAAAGACATGATAATCCTTCATGTTAAAATGATCGCCATTATCATTCTCTTCAATACCGCTTTCCCAATCATGTGATGGATAAATGTAAATTTTCCCTTCAAAAACATGTGCTGACGGATCAGCCATATAGTCATTTGGATATAAATATCTGCCTTTATTCATTTTCTAATTTTTAGTTAAGTCTATAATATCTTTTACGAATGGTTTTGGTTTATAAGAGCGATCAAATAATAATGGATAATCTGTTCTTCCAGGAATCGGCCATCCATTTTTCCAAGAATCCCCATCACCAACTCCCCACACTGTCACTCTTGACACTTTATCATGATGTTTCAAATACACTCTAAAAAAATCAACATAACGTTTACCCAAAGCTATCATTACATCTTCTGGCAAACCATCAATATATGGATTCAGTTCATTCCTATACTCTTGTGTATCTGTCAATTCAGCACCAGTATTAGGTCTTCCCATAGCATGAGGCAATACTGAAATATCCATTTCAGTAACCATTACCTTAGTTCCTAGATCAGAAAATCTTAAAATAGTTTTTTCTACCTCTTCCACAGCGGGACCATCTAATCCATTATGTTCCTGCATACCTATTGCATCTACTCTTTGTCCAGAATCTAAAACTTTTTTTACCATTTTAGCAATTCCCTCACGCTTTGAAGGAATTGCTGTAGAATAATCATTATAATATAATTCAGTATTAGGATCAGCTTCGCGAGCAAATTGAAACGCTAAAGGAATGAAATCCTCGCCTATTATAGTGTAAAATTTACTTTTACGCCATTCACCATTGTCCAAAATAGCCTCATTAACAACATCCCAGCCATGTATTCTTCCTTTATATCTTCCTACAACAGTATGAATGTGTTTACGCATTCGTTCAATCAAAACTTCGCGAGAAACGTCATTGCCATCTTTGTCAACAAAAAACCATGAAGGAGCTTGCGAATGCCAAATCAATGTATGACCGATAATTTGCATATTGTTCTTCTCTCCAAACTCAACGAATTTGTCAGAATCTTTAAAATTAAAATTACCCTCAGAAGGCTGCATATACATGCTCTTCATAGAATTTTCTGCAACAATAGAATTAAAATGTTTCTTAACAACAGCCATTGCAGCAGGATCTCGTTCCCATATTTGATTAGCATTTAATGCTGTTCCAATATGGAATTTACCTTCAAAAGCTTCTTTCAAAACATCATTATTATTATCACTTTTTAGTGATTTAACTGGTGAACATCCAAGACCAAGGTTTGCAACACCTGCCAAAAAAAGTATTTTAATTATATTCATATTTTATTATTTATTTTATCTATATAGCAATTCGTGTAGTAAGAATGATTATGCCATTCTTACCTAATAAGAAGGTATATTAGTTTTTATCTTACTTTACTCTGCGGAGGCCCTAAATATGCTGCTTTCATTCCTCCCGTATCTAGTATAATTTTTTGAATAACAATTCCCTGATCTAATGGACGAATACGAATAGTATATTCTCCAGGTTTAGAAAACTCATGTGTTGTGATATTATCAATAATGCGTCTTGCCTGCCACTGACCAAGTTCCCCTTTATAATGTCCATTAATATTTACCACTGTTTCTTTACCACCATTTATGGATACGGCATACCGTAATCCCTTATTAGAGTTATAATTTAGAGTTGGAGATGTTAAAACATTTAGTTTATGTGCTCCAATACTTTTAATATCCACTTTATATTCTAAAAAAACATTCTCATCTAGAGCTGCTGTAACTGGCAAAGTTGTTATGGCAGATAATGTTTTACCTAAGTTGGGAAGTTCTAGCCATTGTACTTGTTCTGATTCGCTCTTATTAAAATAATTCATTACTTCAATCGAAACATAACCCTCCTCTTCCATAAAAATATTCGATAATTCTTTTACTGGGACATAATTAACTTTAGGCATAATACTATGTGATGGATTATTCCAACTTGTGTAACCTATACGAACTTGATCATTCATATGTTTCCATTTACCTCCAGAAAGAGTGTTAAAATGTAAAGTCAATAAGGAATCTCTCTCAAAACACATTTTAACTTGATCTGCCCAATAATTTGCTTGTGTATCATTTTTACTATAGAAATAATCATTCTGCGCCTTTGCGTAATAGAGATCATATAAATTAGACATTCCATTAATTGGGAATAGCACCAATTGATCAAAGGTATCTTTATACCTAGTAGGCAGTTGGTTATATAACCGCATGGCATCTAACAATAGATTTCGATACGACTGCATGACGGTTTTAAATTCATCATAATTAGCTAAACTATATGTTTTATGATCTAATAATTCTGGAGTAACACGATGATTATATTTGGTATACATATCGATTAATCTAGCAGCTTCTTTACCATATTTAGCTCCAAATTGTTGAATGCACCATTCCTCAGTATGTGCCAATAAATTATTGGGTGAGAACTGTTTCGGATCCCATGCCATATCTAAGAAAAAAGAAATAGGATACTCCATTGGCTTTAAATCTCCAACATTAACAACCCATATTCGATCTACACCATGTTGATAGGTTAAGTTCATCTGTTCCCACACACGCGATACTTGACTAACATTCAACCATTTTGTATTACGAGGAGCTCCAACATAATCAAAGTGATAATACATCCCGTATCCCCCTTTCCTAGGTTTTGAGTTTAATTCAGGTAGTTTTCTTACATTCCCCCAGTTATCGTCACAAAATAATAAGGTTACATCCTCCGGAACTCGCATACCCTCATCATAATAGTCTTGTACTTCTTTGTATAAAGCCCATACTTGTGGAGTTTCTTCTGGAGATTTACCTGTAACTTCTTGAATAATTTTACGTTGAACTTTAACTATTTTTTCTAACAAATTTATATTTTGTTCATCACTCATAGGCTCGTCTCCGTCGCCACGCATCGCAATAGTGACAAGTGTTTCCCAATTCTTTGCACGAGCTACACCCTCTCGCCAAAACTGTTGTAAACCTTTTTCATTTGTACTATAGTCCCATTCCTTATTATTACCATAACGCTTCCACTCTTGTTGAGCTCTTGCCATAGGTTCATGGTGCGAAGTACTCATTACTATTCCCATCTCATCTGCTAAGACACCATTGTATTTATCATCATCATAAAAAGCATTACCCCACATAGCAGGCCACAAAAAATTACCTTTCAAACGAAGTAATAATTCAAAGACAGTTTCATAAAATTTACTGTTATATCCTCCATGAGCATAGTTAGCCCATCTAGTCAATGCAGGATATTCATCATTTAAGAAAATTCCTCTATATTTTACGGCCGGCTCTCCAGCAGTATAAATGCCAGGATTAAAAAATAAATTATGATGTTGTTCTACAGGGACATCAGCCCAATAATACCATGGTGAAACTCCTATCTGCTTCGATAATTCATATATACCATATATTGTACCTCGCTTATCGCTACCTGCAATTACTAAAGCAGTATCAACTCCCGGAATTGGATTGGAAACTAATTGAATTATAAATTTCTCATTTTTACCTAGAAGATCTTTTTTGCTTATTTTTTTTTGAGTGATTAATAAGTCAATATAACTCGAATGATCAATAGTGCCAACAATGATGCTGTATTTTGATGCAACATCACTTGAAATAGTTCCGCCAACACGTTCAAAATCCTCCCTCAAACTCTGAGCCGCGCGTAATACTCCTTTTAAATCTTCGGTATCTACCAATACTGGTATAGGTTGGCCATTTTTAATAATTTGTAAAGAGCCGCTAGTTTTTTCTTGAGAAATAAATTTCGAAACCCCAAATTCTTGAGCATTTAACCCCTCAACAAAAAGTAATAAAACAATACTAATAATCAGTTTAAGATTAATCAACTTCACGGATTTAAATAATTATATGATTAGTTTATAAAAAGTTAAGTGCGGAATTTTCGTCAACACATTACAGATGTAAAAATACATACATCTATTTTTGACTTACTGATACATTTGTTTTATTAAACTATAAAAATGTTTAAAAAGACATATTAGATTACCATAAAGTAAATTTTATATAAAAAAATATGATAAAAAATAGTTTTATATAGTTTGTTTTAATAGTAATCCGAATCCAATTTTTTGGCATTCTACTCATTAGTTTTAGAGAATAACCAAAGATGTACTCAACAAATTGCATATTTAGATGCATTTAATGAAGTACTATTTAATACTTGATTGTTTGATATTTACCAATTATCAGTGCGAAATGGAGAAGCTAGTAAACCATCTTTATTAATAAGATTTGCATCCTCAGGATTATCACTCCACGCATACCTGACCGCTACGGGTTTTTTAATCTCTGGATGAGAAACGATAACTTTGTTTCCTTTTATAACTGCATTCGCCCAAACAAACTGTTGATCTTCTCCTGCGATAGCAAAATGCTTCAGAGTTTTATTATTCTTAATAGCTAATCCATTTCCTACATTTGTGAAAGATAGTACTAGGTTACTATCCTCATGTGTCATATCATTAAATACTGGCCCACTAGGATTTATATTTTCACCATATACAATTTTTCTAGCACCTATAAATAGCCTTTTACTTATATCCTTTTTATTGAGTGGATGAATATCATTCCACTCACCTAGATCATAAGTAACAGCCATGGATACATGGGGTACCCTTTGTGACACATGTAATTGTGCCTCACGTATTTTCGCCCAATCAGAGTCACTAGGTTTTGGTTTTTTCTTCATAAAATTTGGTAATTGTACCAATAAAAATGGTAGAGTAGATTTATCAAATAATATTCTCCAATTAGAAATTAGACTCTCTAGATATTTCTGATATAATGATGCGTTTCCGCTATTTGATTCTCCCTGATACCAAATAACTCCACAAACTTTATAATTTCTCAAAGGATATATCATTCCATTAAACAGTCCAGACCCAGCATTTTTAATATTTTGTAGTCTACTTGTATAGCTTTTTACTTTTATATAATCGATCGCAACTTTGTATTTCCATTCGCCGCTAAGATTAAATATGAAATCATCACCTTTAACCTGATATACTTTATCTTCTATAAAACCTCCATTTACCGAATTGGAACGCAATCTTATAGTAATATTATTTTCACCAGTAGATAATATACCTGCTGGAATATCATACTTTCTTGGCGGATACATATATGATGTAGAACCAATAAAATGACCATTAATAAAAACTGAATCACTATCCGTCATATTTCCTAAATATAATTTAGCATGACGCCCCTCCATATAATCAGGAACTTCAAATGATTTTCTGAAATATATTACCCCATTATTTTGAATACCCTGAGCACGCAAATTCCCAGGAACTTGTACTTTAGACCAATTCTCATCATCCCAATTTTTCTTTACCCAATCAATAGCGCCTATATCTTGTGTAGCCCAATGTAGACTATCCAACACATTTTTATCTATATGAAGTGAAGGGAACTCCTTAAGGTTATCCTGACTAATCCAGCTTTCTATTCCGGAACCACCAAGACTAGATACCAACATACCTACTGGAATACCCGTATATAAATAGGCTTCTTGCGCATAAAAATAAGCTAAAGCAGTCCAATTCATTACCTCAGATGCAATAGCCGAATACCATTTCCCTCCCTCAGCTATATTCTCTTGAACAGTTTCAATTGTTTTTTGTGTTGGCACTTTAAAATAACGAATCATATGGTTATTAGACTCTTCTATTTCAGGAAATCGCTCCACTAACCTTTCAATTGGAGTTTCCATATTAGATTGTCCAGAACAAAGCCATACATCCCCGATTAGTATATCTCTAATGATTATTTCATTGACTTCCATTAGAAATGGACCTCCAGCTTGTTGAGCAGGCAATACAATTGACCATATACCATCTTCGCCGGTTTGCGTATAATATATATTATTACGAAAACGTACAGTTACTTTCTCGTTAACGTCAGCCCATCCCCAAATTTTTAGCTCAGTATCTCGCTGCAGTACCATTCGATCACCAATCAGAGCGGGTAATTTAATTTTTGCAGACGTGAAATCTATCGTTAAGAACAACAGGAGTATTATAAAACATGTTTTTCTTTTCATAGTCCAAACAATATTTTATTTCTTAAATTTCCAATAATTAAAATACATAATATTGGAGGGTGCTTTACCTCTGAATACAAAATAAAGATCATGTATACCTTTTACTTCCGTATCTAAAGCGACCTCAACATTACTCCATCGATCATCTCCACCTGTAAGCGGCACTTTTATAGTAGTTATTAAATCACCATCCTTACTACCCTTACGTACTTCCATTGTAACACCACCATTATGTGTAGTACCGACACGGGCAAAGAAAGAATTAGCCCCTTCACTACCGAAGTCGACATTTTTTACACTTGTATACGCACCATCTTTCATTGCCTTAACGAATACCCCTACATTATCATTTTGAAAGGCCTTCACAGACTCCGACCATGATATTGTTTCTGCTTGTGTAACTTCATATGGATTTATACTAGCTAAGGCATTTGTAATTCCATTTGTCATTTTCATTGGCGAAATACTTCCATCTTTATTAAAGTCAAGCTCCTGAACAGCTACTGATCTTGTGAATCCGCCACCACCAGGTAATGCTCCATTATGATAGAAAAAATAAGTTTTCCCTCTAAAATCGATAACGCCAGGATGATTAGTAAAGGCTCCACCTTCTGCAGGCATAATTATACCGCCATAACTCCAAGGTCCCTCGGCTTTTTTACTAGTAGAATAACCAATGAATTCGGGTAATGGTCCTCCAGGCCAGAAAAGATAATACAAATCTTTTCTTTTATATAACCATGGGCCTTCTTCATATTTAGTAGGTCTTTCAAGATTAGGATTTCCATCTCTTTTACCGAAAGATTCCACTGTCATTGGCACCTCTATTATATCTCCTTTATAGGAAATCATATCCTCGTTTAGTTTTACATATTTCAACTTTGGATTGCCCCAATACATATGGGCCTGACCATCTTCATCAATAAATACTGTAGGATCAATATCTCCCCATTCGGTTTGTAAAAGAGGCTCACCCAAAGCGTCATAAAATGGTCCTAAAGGAGTCTCACCAACGGCTACACCAATAGCACCCTTATTATTTTTTTTGGAAACAAGAGGTAAATATAAATAGAATTTACCATTTTTCTCTACACATTGAGCAGCCCATGCATCCCCTTTAGCCCATTCAAAATCCTTATAGGTCAATATAATTCCATGGTCTGTCCAATTCACCATATCATTCGTGGAATAGGCTCTCCAATTGTTCATGTTGAACCATGTTGATTCATCTTCATCATGAGTTGTATAAACATACAATCGATTATTATAAACCATTGGTGCAGGGTCAGCAGTATAATTTGTCTGTACAATTGGATTTTGAGCGACCAACACATTAATAGATAGATTCAAAACAAAAAATATTAATATATTTTTTATATAAAACTGACTTTTCTGTATCATTTTTTTTCTCATGAACTTATTATATTTTAAAATATCTTGATTGTATTTTCTCTATCTACTTTTCAAAAAACCAATAATCAAAATTGAATAAACGACGTCCTAAGGTTAAGTTTTCACCTTTAAAACTAAAAAAGAGATCCTTTTTTCCCGTAACAGGGATATCAATTTTGGTAGACAATGTCTTCCATTGATCCCATCCTCCGGTACGGGGTACCTGAATCGTTGCAATTTTTGATCCCCCAATACTATCCACATACACTTCTAATATTCCAGCCCCAAGGCCAGCTGCCACAGATGCATTAAAGTGCTTTGGAGATATTTCTCCAAAATCAACTTCTCGCACCTTTATAAAGCCCCCTGTACGGATATCAGACACATACACATTTCCTTTAGTATCTTGACTAGTTTTACAGTTCTCTGCCCATGCCATCATCTCTGCTTCATTCCTTTGATAAGGGTTCACAGTACCTACAGGTTCTGGCCCCATTTTCGAAATATTAATTAGAGGAATTGTACCATCTGGATTATAAATAAACTCTTCAACAGCAGTTGATCGGCCATAACTACCTCCACCAGGTAACAAACCCGTGTGATAAAACAAATACGATCTATCTTTAAAATCCACTATACCCCCATGATTAGTAAAACTATTCGTTGGTTGGTCTACCATAATACGACCTTGATATTTCCAAGGTCCTGTCGGACTTTTACTCATGGAGTAGGAAAGACATTCTTTTCCTTTCTCCATACCAGCAAATACTTGATAATAGTTACCATTTCGTTTATAAAACCAAGGTCCTTCTATGAACAAATCAATATTAGTTTGTGCTTTATCTGTACTATTAGTTTCTTTAGCAGGATCTTTTTGCGGCCTAATACCACCAAATGATTCTCTACTTTGTGGAACTTCCATGATTTCACTAGAGAATGAAATCATATCCTTATTCAACTTCACATAATATAAATTGGCATTACCCCAATATAAGTACGCTTGATCATCATCATGAATAAACACAGTAGGATCAATATTCGACCAGCTGCCTGTCGTAATCAATGGTTTGCCTAGAGCATCTTCGAATGGCCCTTCAGGACTACTTGCGACAGCTACACCTATTCCCATATTATTCTGATCAGTTTGTGCACAGATATACCAATAAAACTTACCATTACGTTCTATACATTGTGAAGCCCAAGCACGATCTATAGCCCAAGAAAAATCTTCTAATTTCAAAGGGACGCCATGATCAGTCCAATTAGCCATATCCGATGAGGAGAATAAACGCCATTTGGTCATATAATAAAAGTCAAATCCTGGAATATCATCTCCCGCATATACATATACCCTATCCTTGTAAACCATAGGTGCTGGATCTGGTGTGTAACTCGTTTGTATAATTGGATTTTGCGCATGCACAACAGGAATTCCTAGCAATAATAAAGCTGTCATTAAGCTAGTCTCTATTTTTTTTATCTTCATGTTTTCAGTACTTAATTTTTTAATTATTATTGACTAATAGTGAAATAATCAAAGTCTACAAATCCACCAGGATTCTTTGTAGAGTAATTAAATAAGCCAAATCTATACCCCATGAAATGTGGAAGTGTATAAGTCATTTTCAATTCGGTCCCTATAGGTTCCCATTTGTGGCCATCAAGGCTATAAAAGAAACTTGCAACATCTTTTCTATTAGTAAAATCGCAGGAGGCTTTTAAAAATATATTCTTTTGGTTAAGAGGGATCATAGCGACGTTTTCAGGTTGGCCAGTGCTGGCATTAATCATCACTATTGATTTTTGGTTACCGTCCATATATACACCCACTAGACCATAATTCTTCTGTAGTAAAGATAGACCTGCAAAATCACCATCATTCATCTTGCTAACATCTATCGAAGTAGCGCCTGTACAGGTAGGTCCAAAAGTACGTTGGGTCAAAATATTTCTAGCTTGTAAAAAAGTGTTATCTATCCGATCTGTTTTTAACCTCAAAAAACCTTTACGTTCACTTATGGACCACAATTCATTGGCTGGATTATGATTCCATTGCCACACCAAAGGTAAAGCTGCTTCTCTCTGCTTACGCGAAAAATCATCTGAATTTACAATACTAGGTATTAAACCTTTACTTTCAGGAAGCTCAAGTTCCATAGGTACTTTTCCATCAATTCCAAGTACAGGCCAACCATCCTCCCATTTAACGGGAACCATAAAAGGAATACGCCCCACTGCTCCATAGTCTTGAAATAAGTAAGCATACCATTTCCCATTAGGCATATCAATTAAGCCTCCTTGCGCCACTCCCTTATCTTGTAAAACCACACGACCTTCATAGGGACCTTCTAAGTTATCCGCACGGTGAACAATCACTGTACGCATTCCACCAGGAGGCCATGAAATATTAAATAAATAGTACTTACCATTCACTTTAAAAAGTTGTGATCCTTCTGCCGGCAATCCCCCACGAATTCCTTCTGAAGTGCTAGGCAGTGTAGCATTCTCAATCAAAACACGCTGGGTTTCTAGTTTAATACCTGATAGATCAGCTTTTAGTTCGACTATATTAAGCTTTCCTGCTCCCCATATCATATATATTTTGTCTCCTTCAAAGAAAAGAGTGTGATCGTGCATAAGCGGTTCGAATTCCTTTGTAATCCAAGGACCGTTTTCAATATCTTTTGTCATGTGGATATAGGTCTTACCCGTAGACTTCGCAAAGGTACTCACGTAGTACATGTTGTTATGATGACGTAGACTACTTGCCCATGAACCTCTGCCATAATCATTTTTACCATTATTTAAATTCAGCTCATCGCTATCTCCTAAGGAGCCATGACCATACCCAATAAGCTCCCAGTTTACCAGGTCTTTTGACTTCATCAATGGTAGCCCTGGATTCATATGCATAGTGGTGCTACTCATGTAGTATGTATCATTGACCCGAATCATTGATAGATCAGGTACATCGGAGAATATGATAGGATTTTTAGCATTTTGTGTATACGCTGCATTTCCCATCAAAATATAAAATACTCCGAAAAAAAATTTAAAAATAATAACGTATGTTTTCATAATTTTTGTTTTATAGTTTTTAGAGAATATCGTCATGAATCAGATCCTCTAAAAATGAATTTGATATCTTAATAAAACATCTGTTTTTGATATCGATTAATTAAACTACACTATAGAACTACTAATCAATAAAATATAAATAGTAGCAACATTATCAATTAATTACACATCACAATACAATCTATTAATTTATATTATAGATTGAAGTAAAAGTATACTCTTTACCCGGAGCTGTATCAATATCATACTCAAAAACTTTTTTCAAATTCACACCTTTCAAAGTAGCTTGATCAGAGATTATAGGATTTTCACCTACAGCGGTATAAAATAGTGGATTGGGGTTCTCCCCTTTTGCTATTTTCAAACCTGCTCCTTCCAAAGGGGTATAAGAGCGTATACGAAGATTGCCTCCAATACTTGATTTAACGCTTAATTGAGTTACACTTTTATTTTTCCAAACGAAATCACATACAAAACCACCTCTTGCAACAATGCCAGAAACTGATCCTTCATTCCATATATCAGGCAAGGCAGGTAAAATATGAACTGCTCCATCATGACTTTGTAGTAACATTTCAGCAACGCCAGCTGTCAGACCAAAGTTTCCATCAATCTGAAACGGTGGATGTGCTGTAAACATATTAGGATAAGTACGTCCATGTTTATTTTCATGATCCGCTAGAGTCAACATATTGTTGATTATCTTGTAGGCATGATTACCATCGAGCAAACGTGCCCATAAGTTTATTTTCCAACCTATCGACCAACCTGTTGCCATATCACCACGATAATTCAGTGAATTACGAGAAGCTTCAAACAACTCGGGGTTGCGATATGGAGATATTTGATTACTTGGGTACAAACCATATAAGTGAGACACATGTCTATGGTCACTTTTGATATTATCAATATCTTCTAACCATTCCTGCAGTTGTGTATATTTCCCGATCTGCATAGGTGGTATATTTTTTACAATATCCCATAGTTGTTTTCTGTACTTAATATCTTCTCCTAATATCTCATTAGCAATTGCTGTACGAGTCAACATATCAAAAACCAATTGATTGTCCATAGTAACCCCCGCAGCGATTGGACCATGCTCTGGGGATATAGAAGGAGTGATCACTAACCAACCCTTTTCAATATATTTTGGATGCTCAATTAATAAGGATAAAATAAAATCAGAAGCTCCTTTCATCACGGGATAAATCTCAGCTAAAAACATCTTATCTCCAGAATAAAGATAATGTTCCCATAAGTGTTGTGTTAACCACGTGCCACCAGTTGGCCACATACCGGCTGCAGCAAAATCAATTGGACTAGTTACTCTCCACAAATCAGTATTATGGTGAGTAACCCATCCTTTTGCACCATAGAGCTTTTTAGCCGTTAGTTGACCACTTTCACTCAATTGTTTAATCATTTCGAATAATGGCAAATGAGTTTCAGAAAGATTGGTAACCTCTGCTGGCCAGTAATTCATCTCTGTATTTATATTAACAGTATATTTACTATCCCAAGCTGGATATAAAGAATTATTCCAAATACCTTGTAAATTAGCGGGCTGTCCACCAGGTTGGGAAGAGCATATTAATAAATAGCGCCCAAACTGTGTTAATAGTGTTACTAATGAACGATCTTGTGTATTTCCAAAGTTAGCTACACGAGTCGCAGTAGGTATATTGAGTTGAGTTGAATCTATTCCCAAGTTCAATTTAAAACGATTGAATTGCTTTTTATATAAGTTCACATGATGATCCAAAGCAGAGAAGTAATCCCTTTCTTGAGCAAGTGCTAATTTGTTTGCTGATCGTTGACTTGAATTGTTATCAAGAGTTTTATAATCAACGAAATTAGTAGCAATAGATATGTAAATAACGACCTTCGTAGCTCCATTGACTTTTAACTCATTCCCTGTACTTGTTACATGACCATCTATGTTTTTTACAACCGTTCTTGAGTGATAAACTATTTCACCACTTATTCCCTCATGCGAAGTTCCTTTTCCTTCTAATACTAGACTTTTACCATCACTAAAAATACGGTGATCTGAAGGGTTGCTATAACTTAAGTCAAAATTTAATTTACCTCTCTCGCTAGCTGTTATTTGCATAATAATAACATCATCCGAAAAAGATGAAAATATCTCTCTAGTATAAGTAACTCCATCAACACTATATTTAGATAGTACTACTGCTCTTTCAATATCTAACTCACGGTAATAATTTTTGTATCGTTCATGACCTAGAAAGTTGAGTATTAAACTTCCTGCGGTCTGAAAAGGCATACCATGCGTTTTAGTAAAAAAAGTTTGATTAATCAAAGGATCTACTTCTTCAACTTGTCCATCAAATATCATTTGCTGAATCTTGGGTAATGTCTCTAGCGCTTTTTCATTCTCATTACGATATGGACCACCTGCATAAATTGTTTCCTCATTGAGTTGGATTTCTTCACGTTGCGGTATACCATATACCATGGCTCCTAACCGACCATTTCCGATAGGTAAAGCTTGTTCCCATACTTTAGAGTCAGCAGGTTTATTATACCATAATTTCAATTCTTGATATTCTTGAGCTACTAATAGAGAGATACTTAATAGCCAAACTATTATTACAACAAAGCAATTGAAAGTGAGTGTATTAGTTTTCATTGTATAATTATTTATTAAAATAATTATTGGAATATTTGCTGCGTAAAGTTGTATAGATTATTCCTCCAAACAGGCCAAGTATGACCGCCAGGATATTCACTATAACTATAATTAATACCTATGTCATCAAAACGTGACAGCATAGTTTTACAATTTGTATAAGCGATATCTTCCTGTCCCCCCATTGCTATCCAAAGTGATTTTAAATTGCTATTTATTTGATCCTTATTTTTTTCCATAAAAGCATACTGAGGATTTGTTAAATCTGTTTGATTCGCAAACCACCCCGAGCTAAATATGCCCAAATGTGCAAACTGATCAGAACTTTTAATGCCCGAATATAACGTCTGAATCCCTCCCATAGATAGTCCCGCTAGTGCTCTATTATTTGCCCCACTTTTTACTCTAAAATTACTTTCAACAAACGGAATAACGACCTCTTTTAATTCACGGTCGAAGTTTTTTAATTGATTTTCAGAAAAAATATTTCCAGGCATATTTCCATCCATCATAACTACTAACATTGGTTTCGCCTTATCCGCTGCAATCAGATTATCCATAATCAAATCTGCTTTTCCTTGCTTAGCCCATCCTGTTTCATCTTCACCTCCACCGTGCAATAAATACAGCACAGGATATTTATCTTGTGATTGATCATATCCATGGGGTACGTAAACAAAACATTGACGCCAATCCTTTACCACTGGTGAAAAATATCGTTTGATCCGTAATTCACCATGTGGTACATGTGTTAAGCCATAATATTCCTCCCCAACAATAGGGACTTCGATACCGCTTGTCATTCGTCCCATACCATAAAAAGATTTACTTGATGGATCAGCAACGGACATCCCATCGATTATCAAAGAGTAGTAATGAAAGCCTTCTCCTAAGGAGTCAGTCATACCATACCAAATACCTTTATCATTTTTTACTAAATTATATTTTCTACCTAAATCAATCTGAACGTTGTTGGCCTCAGGAGCATTCACTTGAAAAATACCTTTTCCGTTTGGAGAAATTTGAGGATATCTTGCATTTCGTATATTACTCTCTGCCGGAAAACCTAATGGACTGATATCCTTCAAAGCATCATAGTCTACTTCTTTAAATAACAGCTGTGAAATCATGTATAGGTCATTTTTCCATACCTTAAAATCATGCCCTCCTGGTTCTAAATAAAAAACATGAGGAATTTGATTTTTTTTAAGATAATCGTGCGTACGTTTACTATTGTTTATAAGCCAATCTTGATCACCACATGATATCCACAAAAGTTTTAATTTTTCTTTAGCTTCTTGCGGATGAGGCAACAATTGTTGAGGTTCACGAGTATTTGGAGCTGATGAAAAGCCGCCAACCCAACCAAATGTATCCATATTTCCTAATCCAAAATTTAAAGCTTGTCCGCCTCCCATGGATAAACCGAATAATGCTCTGTTTGCTTGATTATTCTTAACAGAATATTTTTTTTCAATAAATGGGACTAAATCCTTTAGTAAATCATTTTCAAATGTTTCAAAAGCTTTAACTTTATCTTCGGACATAATATTACCATGAGCGCTGTCATCCTTCATTGCACGCCCATTGGGTAAAACCACAATCATAGGTTCAAGCTTACCTTCCGCATATAAGTTATCTAAAATGATATGTGGCACACCATTCCGAAACCACTCGTATTCATCCCCTCCAATACCATGTAGAAGATATAACACAGGATATTTCTTGCTCTTACTGTATCCAGGAGGTTTATAGACTAACGCCTTACGTTTTGCGCCAACAGTTTTTGATTGATATAACACGGTATCGATCTCTCCGCGAGCTATATTTGGTATTTCCACATCGAATCCTATAGGGGCAGTATTAGTAACTTGAGCTTCCGATATAGAATAATTCAGTAATAATAAAATTGGTAAGATTAATTTCCTCATAACAATATATATTTCTTGTTAAACATTTATTTTATGATAGGTTATACGCACCCATTCATATATAGATTGATAATTTTAACTCAATAGGAAACTCAGTTTTATTGATGTTTTTCTTCAATTTCACGATTAATTCTATCTAACTCATTGTCATCTAGATCATAATTAGATATAATAAACATCGCAATTATTAATAAAAAAGAAGGAATAATTACGACTAACCATAATATACCTTGTTCAGCAGTACTGGACTGCATGACCGAATTATCTTTATTAAATCCAACATACGCCAATACTAATCCAGGGACTACTCCACCTAAAGCCATTCCTGCTTTATAAAATATTCCAGTCAGTGCATTTACAATACCCGAAATACGTCTTCCAGTAGTATATTCACCATAAGAAATAACTTCTGGAACTAGCGCCCACATATATCCAGTGGCAACAATAATCCCTGTAGATTTTATAAACTGAGCTATAAAAACCAACCATACTTCAGTCTTAAGCGAAGGGATAACAGAAATTATATACAACATTAGCATGCCTATTATTGCTATAGTAAGAAAGACATAAAACATATTTTTCTTTCCTATAAATCTTTTTATAGCTGGAACCATCGGCATAAATATAAATGCTGGTAGAGATCCTAGTGCCATAAAATAGGGTAACATATCTGGAGCTTGAACATTATAAATCATGTAATATGAACCCGCAGAATTACCTATTGCCATCATTGCAAACGCGGTAATAAAAAAATAGGCTAAAACACGAAGTGGCTTATTCCGTTTAAATTCTGTCCAAAGATCAGAAACCTTCACATTCTTAGTTTCCTCTTCGTCCATGACTACGCGTTCTTTGGTTTGTGAATAACAAAAAACTAATAATACTAGTGCCATAATAGCATAGATAGTCATTGTGATAAACCAAGCTTCTGCAGATGCTTGGGAGTTTATCATCCCATCCGCAGAAAAATACTTAACAAAAATAGGAACGCCATACCCCACGGCCAAACCGCCTAAATTAGCCATGAACATTCGAGTAGAGGTTAATTTAGTAACTTCATCCGTATCACGAGTAAGTGATGCATTCAATGCTCCATAGGGTACATTAATTAATGTATATAGCATAGAAAGTCCTACATAAGTAACATATGCATACAACAGTGATCCCGAAAATCCATTCCAAAAACATAATATGGCAAATCCAGCTAGCGGGAGACCTCCCAACAAAAGATAAGATCTATACTTCCCCCATTTGGGGTTGTTTTTATCAACAAATGTACCTACAATCGGATCCCAAATGACATCTACAATTCGAACTATCAAAAACATCACACCAGCTGATGCTGCCGAAATACCGAATACATTGGTATAGAAAAGCAATAAATACATAGAAATGGTCTGATATATTAGATTTTGAGCCAAATCACCTGAACCAAAGCCTATACGTTGTAGTTGAGAAAGTTTATAAAAACCTTTGGATTCATTATTCGTAGATATTTCCTTATTCATTTCCTTTAAAAATTAATTTTACTATATATCAATGTAAATCTTCTTTCAAAAAATCAAATTTCTATTACAGTTATACGTTATGAAACTATTTCTTTTTATTTCAAGTTGAAGCTCTAGATTATGGTTTTATAAAGCACTTTACACCCCTTATAAAAGTACATATCAACACTATCTTATAAACTCATTTTTGAACCACTTACTGTAGCTATTGGAATCCTTTTATACTTTATATATTGCAAATTGAAGCGTATTAATTACACCGATTGGACAATATATATAGTACTTACTAAATGCTTATTTAATAAGGCGAATTAGGGTATTGGGTTAGTTTATAAAAGTTATGTATAGAGACTTTTTGGTCTATTAACAAGTGTAAAAATACTTAAATCTAGTTTTTGGTTAATGGAACATTTGTATTATTAACCGATAAATATGTCTAAAATGATGGTTATACCAGCTTTATTACGTTGTTTAAAGAAAAAAAACATGACAAAATAACTTTTGCCATGTTTTTTCACTTTAGTTTATTTACAATTTAATTGTTATCAAAAACTATATTATAAGTTTTAACAACACCATTGTAATCAAACTTTACTGTTGCTTGTTTATTTATTTTATCGGCTTGGTTTACTTTTATCTTTACATCAGTATTATCAGAACTAGCTTTTACTTGAGGTAGTGTATTAGAGTTAGTATTTTTGATTTTAACTTCATATACATCATACCCAACTAATCCATTTTCGTTGGTAGATCTTAGAGGAGTATTGGGCAGCTCAATCACTTTGTCATTAACAGTAATGTTAACTTTCGGAACAGTTGGTTTTACTATTTTTTTATCTTTTGAGCTAAAGCCTAGTCCACTTAATTCGAATAGCAAATTTGAATCATTACCTTCTGCAACCAAAAATATAGCATGCTTCTTATCGAGATGGTCAACAAATTTAGAAACATCAATCGTAAACTTTGTTTCTTCAGACAATGCATTGGCTGGAACAATAATTTCTCCGATTTTCTTTCCTTTCCAAACTTCATTATCCCATGGTCCATCTAACCAAACATTAACTTTAAATGACTGTTTCGTTTTTGGAATCAAGAATAAATTGAAAGCTGTATTATTTCCTTTCTTGGTACCTTCAAAAGCTTTTAATCCTAAATTATTATTACCTAAACCTCCAAAACCAAAATATTTATAACCAATAATACTTCCATTTTTAACATGAATAGGCATATGATTATCCCAGATATCCCAAGAATCTTGTTGACCATTTAAATCCGAAAGATAACTTGCATATCCTGCAGAATAATACTGATATGGATCTAAACCATAGAAATTAAAACCTTCTGAAGTAACATCAGCACCCAAATATTCTCTGCCTTTTTTATCTCGTACTGTCCAGGTACTATCCTTACTATAAGGATCGAATCCACGAATTCTAACCGTACCTCCATCAGCGACTGATTTTTCATCCCACTCCACTTTGATCGGTGCGACTACAGCTTGACGAGCAAAACCAAAATTGCGAGGCGGTCTATGGTAAAATACATACCATTGGCCATTAATAAGTTCAATACTGCCATGGGTATTATGTCCACCACTGCTGACTTGCAGTTCACTTCCATCTTTACTTAAGGCAGGACCTCTTGAGTCAACTAATACCCCTCCGCTTTTCCATGGACCTAGAGGAGAGTCGCCAACTAAATAGCGTAATGTAGAGTTTGAACTTCCCATACCATACTCTGGACCTGAATAACCACTATACACGGAGACATATTTATTACCTACCTTACGAATTGAAGAGGCTTCGAAAAAATTAAATGAACCTAAATCCTCTCCCGGCAAAATATTCGGATATTGTGTTCCTTCTGGATCACGCAATACACCATATTTAGCACTCGCAGGAATGAAACGATCAATAATTTTTGTTCCAGGCCTAACCGTATACATCGTGTTTTGATCTAACTCAGCAGCCAACGAACGTTGAAATCCCCAATATACATACGCTCGAAAACCAATATCAAAATCAGGATCATTTGGATCAGTAATTTGCTCGACAAACACCGCTGGATCAAAACCAATAAAACTACCTGGAAGCGTGCGTCTACCGTCTTCTGTCAGATTGATCGGGGTAAAAGGTCCATCTGGTCTACTTCCTTTAGCGACCATAGCCTCTCTATTCGGACCACGACTATGCGGATATAAATAATATTCTTTCGTACCATCCTTTCTCTTGACTTCCACGAGATCAGGCGCATACATTACATCCCATTGTCCATCTACATTATGGGTAAAAATAGCCCCCTCGTCTCTCCATTGTGATAAATCTTCTACAGGAGCAGACCACATACGAATATCTGGCCCACAATAGCTATCCATCCTAAGATCATGAGATCCTATGATATAGGCACGATATTTACCTGGCTTATCTGGATCTTCGAATACACGAGGTTCACCATCTGGCAAATGCTCCCACAACGGCAAATAGGGATTACCAAGAGATTTGTGTACAAATTTATTGGTGACTTTATCCGCTGGTTTACCTGTTTGTGCTTGGCCCTCCATATTGACACACAATATGGAGATTAGTATACACAAAACAGTCTGTCGTTTCTTAAAAAAATTAAATCTTATCATAAAAGTATGTTCGGTATAGTAATACCATTTTTCCAACAGTAATAATATGAGCTGTTGATTATAATCAGTTATTTTATAAGAGTTACATTTAAAGTAGCTCTTTAATGTATTAAATAAATCGATTCACAATATTTTCCATATACTCTTGTTTACCACTCACGGTTTTTGGCTCTCCGTTTTCAGCAGCAAAATTTCGTAAATCTTCTAATGTAAGTTTACCTAACTCAAAATCAGCTCCTGCACCCTGATCAAAACTCGCATATCGCTCTTCACGTAATTTTTTATATGAGGATTTTTGTAGAATATTATCTGCTGTCACTAATGCGCGTGCAAAATTATCCATCCCACCAATATGTGCATAAAACAAATCTGCTGGATCTGTGGAATTACGACGGATTTTAGCGTCAAAGTTGACACCGCCACCTTGTATACCTCCAGCTTCCAAAATAATTAACATAGCTTCCGTTAACTCATTCAAATCATTCGGGAACTGATCTGTATCCCAGCCATTTTGATAATCACCACGGTTAGCATCTATAGAGCCCAACAAACCAGCATCAGCAGCTACCTGCAACTCATGTTGAAAGGTGTGTCCAGCTAAGGTTGCGTGGTTGACCTCTAAATTTAATTTAAAGTCATCAATCAAATTATACTTGCTCAAAAATCCAATAACGGTCGCTGCATCATAATCATATTGGTGTTTGGTAGGTTCGCATGGTTTAGGTTCAATAAAGAACGTACCTTTAAAACCATTCTGACGTGCGTAATCTTTTGCCATATGAAGAAAACGAGCTAAATGTTCTTGTTCTCTCTTCATATTAGTATTTAACAAGCTCATATATCCTTCACGACCACCCCAAAATACATAGTTCTCACCACCCAGGGCTATCGTCGCATCTATTGCAGCTTTAACCTGTGCACCACCATGAGCTAATACATGAAAATCTGGATTTGTCGCCGCGCCATTCATATATCTATGGTGACTAAATAAGTTAGCTGTACCCCAAAGTAGTTTTATACCACTAGCACGTTGCTTCTCTTGAGCATAAGCAGTAATTAATTCTAAATTACGCTCATTTTCAGCAACATTATCCGTATAGTCTACCAAATCAACGTCGTGAAAACAATAGTATGGTAATTGCATTTTTGTCATAAACTCAAAAGCAGCATCCATCTTATCTTTCGCTCTATCAATAATACCCGTTTTCTTATCCCATGGGAAAAACTGTGTCGGACCACCAAAAGGATCTGAACCATTACCATTAAATGAATGCCAATATGAACATGCAAATTTAAAATGCTCACTCATAGTCTTACCTGCTACTACCCGGTTTGCATCGTACCATCGAAAAGCTAGAGGATTGTCTGATTCCAAGCCTTCATAATTAATCTGTCCGATCCCTTTAAAATAAGTTTGATTTCCTAATAAAATATCCATTTTTAATATTGATTTAATAACCTTTTATCTAAACTATCCTTCCATTTATCATATAATTCATTGTACAGTGAAGTATGGGAAGGTTCAATAATTGCGTGTCTCTCCAGACCTGCAAAAGCTTCTGTACGCGAACTGAAAAAATTAATACCTAGACCAGCCCCCAAAGCAGCACCCACACTACCATCATTATCATATAATTCTACGGTAATATCTGTGACACCTGCAAAAGATTGCTGAAATACAGGGCTCAAAAACAAATTAGCATGACCTGCCCTAATAATTTTTGGTTCTATACCATTTTGTCTCAAAATATCTAATCCATAACGAAACGAAAATGCAATGCCTTCTTGAGCTGCTCTCCAAAGGTGTGCTTCACTATGCCTAACAAAATCAATATTTTCTATTTGCGCATGGACCATTCTGTTGTTAAGCATACGCTCTGCTCCATTGCCAAAAGGTAAAATCATAATACCGTCCGAACCAATTGGAATATCCGAGGCTAGTTGGTTAATTTGAAAATAATCTTGACCACGCGCACTTATCTTTTTGATCCAACTATTTTGAATACCAGTCCCATTGATACATAGCAATACACCTAAACTCGGATGTGTAGGTTCATGATTTACATGAGCAAATGTATTCACACGGGACTCTTTATCATAAACTAGATCATCAGTGACAGCGTATATTACACCAGAAGTACCCGCCGTAGCAGCAACCTCACCAGCATTAAATACGTTTAGAGAAAGAGCATTGTTGGGTTGGTCTCCTGCTTTATAGGTAACCACTGCATCTGGATTAAGATTGAGTTCTTCCGCTACCTCTTTTTTTAGTTTTCCATAATTTGAAAAAACTGGTCGTATATCTGGAACCAAAGAGGCATCAATACCATAATAATTCAATAGTGTAGACGAAATAGTGCTCTTACTAAAATCCCAAAGAATACCCTCTGATAAAGAGCTAACATTGGTATTGATCTCTCCTGTAAGACACATACTCAAATAATCACCCGGAAGCATGAACTTATATATTTTGTCATATATAGCTGGTTCATTTCGCTTAACCCATGCTAATTTGGAAGCCGTAAAATTCCCAGGAGAATTAAGATGAGACTCCAAAAAATCATTTTCTTGCAAATCAATAAGGGCCTTACTGCCGATATCGACAGCACGACTATCACACCAAATAATGGCGTTACGTAATGATTTTTGATTTTTATCAACAATCACTAATCCATGCATTTGATAAGCAATACCAATAGCCGAAATATGCTTAGGATTGTACAAGCCCGTGCTATTGAGCATTTTTATTGCTTGTTTGGTATGCTGCCACCACATTTCAGGATCCTGTTCGGCCCATCCAGACTGTTCAGAAAGGATATCAGACTCCTTTTCTGGGTATTGTTTTGAGGCAATACGTCTATTCGTTTCCGCATCAACAACAGAAACCTTTATAGAAGATGTCCCTAAATCTATTCCTAATAATAACATACTATAACTTCTATTTTTTATTTTAAGTAAAAAAAATCCACAAAAACTAAATGATACCTTTAAGATGAAGTATTATTCAATCAAGAAAAACATCTAAATAGAATGTTTATGGACTCTGTACCAAATATGTTTTATCAAAAATAATTGCATTACTTATTTGGTTAAATCGGTTATAAATAAACAACATACAAACTTATGCTGCTTAGTACAAAACAAATCTATAGGGTTATTCATAAAACTAATGAAACAAAAATGAAAAAAAGGAGTAAAAATGTCTAAAAAGTGGAATATCGGCCTATTAAAGGCATTCAATATTTTGATTTGAAGCTATCAAGTAATAAAATTTTGATAAAAACACTTCACACCTTAACTAAATGAATATTAAGGAAACTTGTTATTTTAAAATAATATTTAGATATTTATCTAAATATTAAAATATAAAAGAAATGAATAATCTTTTTAAAGCACTAAATGATGAAACACGAAGAAAAATAATTGAGCTTTTAAAAGAGAAAGATATGGATGCTGGACAGATCGCAGAACAATTTAATATTTCAAAGCCAAGCATATCTCATCACCTTGACATCTTAAAGAGAGCAGATTTAATTACCAGTGATAAAAGAGGACAACACATTATATACTCACTGAACACAAGCATATTAGAAGATTTAATTAAATGGATACTAACCTTAAAAAAATAAGTTATGAAAATTAAACAAGAACTGCCAAGTCTTATAGTGTTATCACTTCCCTTTGTTTATTTACTATTTATTTGGAATCATTTACCGAGTACTATTCCTGTTCATTGGAACATCAATGGAGAAATTGATAGATATGGTAATAAATTACAACTACTATTAGTACCAATATTACTACCGCTACTTACCTATCTGATTTTTTTAATAATTCCTAAAATAGATCCCAAAAATAAATTAAACCAAATGGGAAGTAAACTTCAGAGTTTAAAACTATGGATGACAGCAATCATGTCGATTTTGTCCATATTCATCATATACTCCGCAAAAAATCAAAGT
This sequence comes from uncultured Sphingobacterium sp., assembly GCA_947630335.1. GTDB lineage: Bacteria > Bacteroidota > Bacteroidia > Sphingobacteriales > Sphingobacteriaceae > Sphingobacterium. The sequence goes on along the minus strand of CANRHE010000002.1, from coordinate 4,105 downwards.
ATAACAAATCCAAATAATGTGATATTATTAATAGGATTGCTATATATCGTACTTGGCAATTATTTTAAAACAGTAAAACCTAATTATTTTATAGGAATTAGAACCCCTTGGACGTTAGAAAATGAGTATATATGGAAAGAAACACATAAATTAGGTGGCGTAATGTGGTTTGTAGCCGGTATTATTGTAGTCTTATCGAGTTTGTATATACCACATGAACTAATGCATCGGATATTTTTAATTATAACAGTAGTTATTTCGATTATTCCATTATTATATTCTTACTTATTACACGTAAAACAAAAGAAATAAATTGACTGATAAGGAAAGATAATTTTTTTGATACTCGTTTTAAAATTAAATAGATGCTCATGCAATTGTATATTGAATAAAACACATTCTTAGATAAAAAAAATAATAGTTCAAAATCTAGAACCACTTAACCTTTTTTATAATATTATCATGATGATCTATATTATCTAAGTTTGCTCGGCTGATATCTCCTGAAAATATGTGGATATCACCACCTCATAAATAGTGTAAAATTATTTAAATTTAAAAACTGATTTAAAGACGCAGAGAGTACTATATTTTTTCAAATGACACTTAGTACATTTAATAGTGATTGAAGGCTCCGTGAGACTTATAAAAGCAATTGGACGACACTTAAACTTTTATAAGCTCCAAACATTTTTTAAATATCTGCTTTTTACAGGTAAAATTGAATCTTGAGGATAGGTAATCTTAGCTTCATACGTTCTTCGGAATAGATTTGACCTTTCTTGGAGACCGCGTTTAGACAGATTCGAGGATTCTTCGAGTGGTGTTCGAGTATCCTTCGGTATCACTCGAACACCACTCGAAGCACAGTCGAACACTAGTCGAAGCTGTCTCGAAGGAGGCTCGAAGGAGTGTCGAAGGAGTGTCGAAGGAGTGTCGAACAAACCTCGAAGCGACTTCGAAGACGTCAAATATCCACTAAAAGCATAAAAAATGACCTAATAATAATTCAAATTAGCATAAATAAACCCATAATTATGATGATTAAAGTTAGCTTTATGTGTGTTAATACACTATACAACTATATGGGTTTTATAACTATTTCTATAGGAGCAAGCGAGAATAAATACACATATATTGGCGGGTGAAATTCTTTTACAATAACTTATTCTCTGTCGCAATTTTAACGAGCTCAACCATATTTTTAGCTTTAAATTTTTGTAATAAATTTCTACGATGGGTTTCGACAGTAATTATGGAAATGAATAAATTATCAGCAATTTCAGCAGATGTTTTTCCTTCAGAAATTGCATGAAGTATTTGTTGTTCACGTTTTGTTAAGCGTGGAAGTTCGATGTAATTTGAAGAAGGTCGCAACATAATCCCCTGTACCTCTTTACTTAAAGCCACATCTCCTTTGATTGCACTATATATACAATCAACAATTTCATTTGCATCAGCATTTTTTAAAATGTAGCCGTTACCACCGTTTTCCAAAAAACGAAATATAATACTACGTTCGGCTTGATTACTTATCCCGATTACGATCGTTTTGTGCGATTTCTGTTTAATTAATTGACAAAAATTCAATCCACTTCCATCACCTAGAACAATATCTAACAAAACGATATCAGTTTTATTTTCTTGAATAAAATCCAATGCAGAAATGCCTTTTGTAAAAGAAAATATTCTGAATTTACCAACTTGTTCTAATAGTGATTTTAACCCTTCTACAACCATGGGGTGATCATCAACTATTACTAGATTTAATTTAGGGTCTTTACACATTACATTCTACATTTATAGTGGTACCTTTTCCTTCTTCTGACAAAATCTCTAACGTTCCATTAATGAGTTCGATACGGTTTTTGATATTTATTAGACCTAAACCATATTGAATTTTAGCGGTATCAAAACCAATTCCATCATCTTCAATTGTTAAGTTGATGGTATCCTGATGCTGACTCATTTGGACAATAATATTATTTGCTTGAGCATACTTAATCACATTACTGATGCTTTCTTGAGCAATGCGATATAACGATAATTGTATATTAAATGGAATATTGTCAGACACATTGAAAGCTTCAAATTGAATATTAAATTGTTTATGAGACATGGATTCGCATAGTTCTTTCAGTGCAATTTCTAAACCCAATTTTTTCAAAGTTTCGGGCATTAAATTTCTAGCTATACGACGCATTTCTATAATGGACCTATCAATTTTTTGTAATAAATCTACTGAATATTGAGCGTTTGCTTGAGAGATTGTCATGCGTATATGGGCCAACATACCACCCATACTATCATGCAAATCTTGTGCGATTCGCTGACGCTCCTGCTCCTCACCTTGTAGGATAGCTTTTGTAGCTTCGTGCTTTCGCTCATTTTCAATATGCAAGAGATGTTGCTGATGACTGATGCTAATTTGAGTATTTAATTTCTTTTGATCCTTATAGGTAAGATATATTAGAAAGGCAATAATTAAGCACAATCCTAATGCTATTCCTAAGATTGTAATCCTCAAGTTTTTATTTTTTGAGATGAGTTCATTTTCAATTTTCTCTTGCTTCAATTTATCAATCATTTGTTTTTTATCAGCTGTTTGATGCAAGATTTCTAGCTCATGCATCTTTTCCAATAATTTTTGCTGTTGTAAACTATCACTAAGAGCACTTGATTTTTTCATCCAATTATAAGCTTCTTTATGATTGCCTAATATATCATTTACAGCGGCCAATTGGGTGTATGTAATTTTACGATTTACGGCCTCCCTATTTAGTATATTTTCTCGTAAAATCTGCTCTAACTGTAGCTTAGCTTTAGGATAGTCTTTTTGCATTAGATAAACATTGTACATCCTGAAATAAAGCATATTTAACAGCTTTACTTGATTCTTTTCTTTAGCTAATTCAGTACCCATTTCTAAGCTTATTAAGGCTCTTTCAAAATCTTGTATAGTCGTGTAATACATAGATTCTTGGTAATAATAGTTGGCATAGTGTTGTGAATGGGGATATTGATCTATAAGTTTCTTTGCTTTATTAAGATATATAGCAGCAGTTTTACTATCTGGTTTATAGCAATAATTACTTACTATATTAAGATACGTTAGGAGATGAATTGTATTTAAATCTGACACTCCATCAAGTTCATATAATGCTTTTTTGTGATATTCTTCTGCCTTATCAAACTGTCCAACCGACATGAAAGTTAAGCCTAATTGCGTATAACTATACGCAAGTATTTCTTTATTTTTGCTTTTTTGGCTTAAAGGAATACATTTCTCTGTCAGTGTCTTGACCATGTAATCATAGCCTTTATCAGCTACTTTTATATAGGCTTTGTTATAGAGGGATTTTATAAGCAATTCAATATCATTAGACTTATTTTCCAAAGCACGTATTGCATCTTCATAATGTTCTAAAGCCTTATTAGTATTTCCTTGATTCATATGAAATACACCTTGATAATAATCTACAACTCCTGGAGCTAATATCTTTTTAGGGAAAGATAGCACCTTATGCAGTGCCTCTTTGCTTTTCAGGCTATCAGTTACAGACCAATATTCTGATAACAACAAATAATTATGCAAACGAGTACTATCATTTATATTTTCTTCAATTTTACTATTTATTTGCTTTAAATACTTTATTTCATCTAAAGGAACTAACTGCTGCGCCTTAAGCATACTATTAAAGAAAAAAATACATAATAAAGAGAAAATATATCTAAGCATAGGTTTGCAATTAAACCGCAAATATCCAAATAAAAAATTATCCTTTATACCTTTAAGGAAAAATCATGGTAAACCATTAGAAAGAAAATCACGGTATTTGATGATTGTTCACATTACTCTTTTTACAGAGATTTGGATTAAAAAATCATTTAAATATAGATATGAGAAAATTAGCTTTTACTTTAGCTTTATCCGCTTTGATAAGTTCTTGTAGTCAATCGATAAAAAAACAAGAAAATATAGAAAATCCCCTAGAGAATCCTCTTGAAACTACTCAAAAAGAATTAAAAGCAGAGCATGATTCCATTACTTTTACCCTAGAAAATATTCCATTTTCCAGTGTTGATCTGGGAGATTTTCCGTTCA
>CANRHE010000001.1 GCA_947630335.1 uncultured Sphingobacterium sp. | reverse complement strand
ATTAATAAAATGTTCAGAACTCGTTCCATAATATTTTTTTAATGTGCTTCTAACCAGTTTTTACCTTCTCCAATTTCGACCTCTAAAGGTACAGATAGTTCAATTGCGTTTTGCATTCTGTCCAAAATAATCGCCTTAAACTGTTCTACTTCGTCTAATGGCACATCAAAAACCAACTCATCATGTACCTGCATTATCATCAGTCCTTTGAGGTTCTGGTTTTCAATATCTTTTTGGATATTAATCATTGCTACTTTAATCATGTCGGCTGCCGAACCTTGTATTGGAGCATTGATAGCATTTCGTTCAGCAAAACCTCTGACTGTCATATTTCCAGAGTTTATATCTCTTAGGTAGCGTCTGCGTTTTAATATTGTCTCCACATAGCCATGTTGTTTAGCAAAATCTACCGCTTGAGACATATATTGTTTGATTCCATGGTACTGATTGAAATATTGATCAATTATTTCTGCCGCTTCTTTTCGGCTAATACCTAGGTTTTGAGATAAGCCAAATGCTGATTGACCGTATATAATCCCAAAATTGACAGCTTTAGCATTTCTTCTTTGGTCATTAGTTACTTCATCTAAGCTGACTCCATACACTTTGGCTGCAGTAGCCTTATGAATATCATGCCCTTGTCTAAAAGCCTCAAGCATGTTTTCATCTTGACTCAACTCAGCCATTATTCGTAACTCAATCTGTGAATAATCGGCAGAAAGTAAAATGTGATTTTCATGACGAGGGATAAAGGCTTTTCTAACTTCTCTACCCTTTTCTGTACGAATAGGAATGTTTTGCAAGTTAGGATTTGTTGAGCTAAGTCGACCTGTGGCCGCCACTGCTTGGTTGTATGAAGTATGTATCAAACCTGTATTAGGATTGATTAATGTTGGTAGGGCATCTACATACGTGGATTTCAATTTTTGATATTGACGAAAATCTAGAATATCTTGTACAATATCCGATTTATTGGCTAGCGCCAACAGGATATCTTCGCCTGTTTTATACTGACCCGTTTTAGTTTTTTTTGCTTTAGGATCAAGTTGTAGCTTATCGAACAACACTTCTCCTAATTGTTTGGGAGATGCAATATTGAACGTCATTCCCGCTTTCTCATATATTTTGCTTTCTAAAAGAGAGACGTCATGTTCTAATGACTTGGAGAATTTATGTAAAGTTTCTACATCGATCTTTACCCCATTTTTTTCTATTTCAGCTAATACGTATACTAATGGAAACTCTACCTCTTTAGCTAATTTTTCGGTATTGTCCTTCTTTAGCGTCGGTGCAAATGTTTCATAGAGCTGCCAAGTGATGTCGGCATCCTCTGCGGCGTATTCTTTGACCTGCTCTACGGGGATGTCACGCATGTTTCCTTGGTTTTTACCCTTCCCGCCGATCAGTTCAGTTATTGCTACAGGAGTATAATTGAGGTATGTTTCAGCCAGAATATCCATCCCATGTCGAGTATCTGGGTCAATAAGATAATGAGCAATCATCGTATCAAATAAGACTCCCTTCACCGTGATATCATACCGCGATAATAATAAAATATCATATTTTATATTCTGACCGACTTTCGTAATCGCTGGGTTTTCTAATAGCGCCTTGAAGCGTTGGATAGTGGACTTGGCTATCTCTTGGTCAACTGCCATAGGGATGTAGTAGGCTTTGTGTTTTTCGTATGAAAATGATATTCCTACAATTTCTGCCAGAAGCGGGTCTAGTCCAGTTGTTTCGGTGTCAAAAGCAAAAGATTGTTGCAGACCAAGCTCTTTGATGAGCGTTTCTATATCTTCTTCTTTCTCTACCAAAACATACTCATGTTCTGTATTATGAATATTCGCTGCTACTTGGTCAGAGCCAGTTGTAGTAGGGATATCGGATGAATTCGTATTTTCTGGTTGGATATTGGGCGCAAACATGTCCATTTGAGCACTATTGCTACCTTTTGAAGAGTCAAGGACAGAAAAGTCATCTCCAAACACACGTTTTCCTAATGTTCTGAATTCTAGTTCTGCAAATAGAGTCTCCAGTTTTTCTTTATTCGGTGGGTTTATTTCTAAGTCGTAATCTTTGAGTTCCACAGGAACATCTAAGAGAATAGTAGCTAATTTCTTAGATAATAATGCTTGATCAGTATAATTAATTACATTTTCCTTTAGCTTTCCTTTTAGTTGGTCCGCATTCGCAATAATACCTTCAATGCTTTCATATTCTTGAATTAGTTTTTTTGCTGTTTTTTCGCCGACGCCAGGTATGCCAGGTATATTGTCAACCGCATCTCCCCAAAGCCCCAAAATATCTATCACCTGGGAGACATCTTTTATCTCCCATTTCTCTAATACTTCTGGTACTCCTAATATTTCGGCACCATTACCCATTCTCGCAGGCTTAAAAATGAAGATATCATCTGATACAAGTTGAGCAAAGTCTTTATCAGGGGTCATACAGTAAACGGTAAACCCTTCTTTTTCTGCTTTTTTAGCTAACGTCCCAATAATATCATCTGCTTCATAACCATCCATTGTTATAACGGGGATATTGAATCCTTCGATCAATTGAAAAACATATGGAATAGATTTTCTCAAATCTTCTGGCATTTCTTGGCGATGAGCTTTGTAGGCCTCAAATTCTATATGCCTGTTGGTAGGTGCTGACGTGTCAAAAACAACAGCTATATGGGTGGGGTTTTGATTTTTAAGGACATCTAGTAGGGTGTTCGTAAAACCCAATATAGCTCCAGTATTAAATCCGTATGAGGTCAGACGAGGCACTTTACTTAATGCAAAAAATGCTCTGTAAATAAGAGCCATACCGTCGAGAAGAAAAAGCTTTTTCACTAAAATATATTTTAAATGTATCTATACAAAGGTAATAAAATCAAGAGATGAAGATATTAATAAAATTTTGCGACTTTTGTAAGAGGATCTATTTTTTGTAAAATAAAAACATATGAGAGGATTAGTCAGAAAATCTACAGGCAGTTGGTACCAAGTGATGGGAGAGGACGGAAAGGTATATGATTGCCGTATTAAAGGTAAGTTTCGGACTAAAGGTATTAAAACAACTAACCCCATAGCGGTTGGTGATTGGGTAGGATTTGATGTGGAGCCCGATCAAGAGTCTGCGGTAATACATACATTAGAACCTCGTCGCAATTATATTATTCGGAAGTCGGTTAACCTTTCAAAACAAACACAAATAATAGGTGCTAATCTTGATCAAGCTATTTTGGTAGTTACTTTAGCGTCTCCCCCGACATCGCTAGGTTTCATCGATCGTTTTTTGGTGACAGCGGAGGCCTACGACATTCCTGCTATTCTTATTTTCAATAAATTAGATTTGTTTAGCGATGAAGGTCTAGAGGTGCTACAAGATTACAAAGCTATTTACACTGCTCTCGGATATGCTTGTTATGAGGTTTCTGCGCGATTAGGTACAAATATTGATACGCTTAAAAACCTTTTAAAGGATAAAGTTACGTTAGTGTCTGGGCACTCTGGAGTAGGTAAATCGACATTGATTAATAGTATAGTGCCAGATTTAGACTTACGTACAGGAGATATTTCGGGGTGGTCCGATAAGGGGAAACATACCACTACTTTTGCTGAGATGATTGACCTTCCTTTTGGTGGACAACTCATCGATACACCCGGCATTCGGGAGTTAGGTATTGTCGATATCGAGAAACAAGAATTATCACACTTTTTTCCCGAGATGCGTTTGTTGATGAACAAATGTAGGTTTAATAATTGTCGTCATATCAATGAGCCTGGTTGTGTGGTGTTAGAGGCTGTTGAAAATGGTGAAATTGAACCATCTCGTTATGACAGTTACTTGAGTATGTACAATAATGATGATAATAGAGGGTAGTTGAAGTTAAAAATCAAACAAAACCATTACTATATTGTTTTATATTAATAAATCAAATACTAATTATCAATGAAGGATTGGTGGAAATGGTTTCTCGCAATTATTGCCTTTTTTCTTATGGTATTTTTTCTTGGGGGGAGGTATTTAAGTAAACATTGGAGTCCGATTGTCGATCAGAAGCTTAGAGAGCTCATTCATAAATCGTCCAATGGTTTATATACTTTACATTATTCAAATTTAGATTTTGACCCATCCTTTGGAAACGTAACTTTCGATAGTGTGGAGTTGATTCCTGATTCGGTAGTCTATCAGCAATTAATTAAAGAAAAGAAGGCGCCTAATAGTCAGTTTCATGTGAAACTGAAACAATTGCGTGTCAAACACTTTAGTCTTGCTGATATCTTGTTCAGTAAGAAGCTTTCCATTAGTAGTATTCAACTAGAAAGTCCTGATGTACATGTTGTCCATCAGCAACATGCCTTCAATGATAGCATACCTAACGACAAAAAAGAAACTATTTATGACGATTTTAAAGAGTTGTTTAAATCTTTTGAAGTCGGAGCTATCAAACTAGATACCGTTAATTTTACATATACAAAGATAGTAGATAGTGTATATAGTGCCGTTAATCTGAAGAAAGTAAGATTACAAGTAGAAGGTCTCCTCATCGATGAAAATTCTTTTCAAGATACCTCGAGGCTTTTTTACACTAAATCTATTGAATTACATATTCCAGCGTTTACTTATAATTTATCTGGCGGTTTGTATGCAGCTTCCATAAAAGATTTTAATATAGATTCAAAAAAGGGTTTGGCCTCCGTGGGTAGAGTGATCCTAACTCCCAATGATGAAGCTTATCAAGCACTCGTATTGGACAAAAAAGCACCTTCTAATCAGTTGAGCCTAACATTTGATTCTCTGGCTATTAAAGGATTTAGTCTTTCCGATATATTGTTGAAAAATAAATTGGCTATTAGCGAAATTGACTTGAATAAACCTACAATTCAATTGGTGCATCATGGCTATGACTTTAATTCACATTCTTCGAAACATAAGGTCAAAGAATCTCTATATGATCATATTAAAGAGTATCTTAATTATGTGTCTGTAGACAAGATAAACCTTCAGAAAGTGTCTTTTAAGCATATCAATCGAGAAAATGGTAATAACAAATCCATTAACTTGCAAAATGTCAACGTGGCGCTAGAGGGAGTGCTCCTTGACTCGACTTCTTTTAATGATCCTACACGAGTATTTTATTCCAAAATGGTCAACCTAGAAGTGCCGCAGTTTACCTATAATCTTCCTGGAGGTATTTATTATGTAGCCTTTAACGATTTGCGCCTTAATACTAAAGCAGGGGGGCTAACTCTTGGAAACATAGAATATAAACCAAGAATTAGTAAAGAAGAGTTTTATCGATTGAAAAAGAAAAACATTACGATGAATAATGTTAGTCTTGGTGCAATGCGATTGGATGCTGTCGATTTTGTGAGACTTGTGCGGAATCAAGAACTCTTCGCGCAGTCTATGCATGTTTCGGATGGCTTAGCCGCATTTTATCAAGATCTGCGTTATCCTCATGTGTATCGAAATATGATTGGTCATGATCCTTATGAACAATTGATGAAGATACCCAACGGCTTTCAGATCGATACGGTGTATGTAAATAATGTGTCTGTTCGTTATGCCGAACATAGTGCAGATACGGATGGTGTTGGCGTTATTACTTTCGATAATGCCCGAGGTACATTGACGAATGTGACCAACTATAAGCCGCAGCTGGCTCACAACCAATACATGAGAGCAGACCTAAAAGCTCAAGTTATGGACAAAGCAACGCTTCATGTCAAGTTTGGTTTTGATATGTTGCGAAAGGGTGGATATTATACCTATCAAGGGGATTTAGCTCCTATGTCAGCAACTGCATTTAATAAAATTCTAGAACCTTTAGCTAGTGTGCAATTAGCATCCGGGAATATTAATAAGATTTCTTTCAATATGGAAGGAACAGATCATAAAAATTGGGGTGTCTTTAAATTCTATTATGATGATCTAAAGGTCAATATTCTTACTGCTACTAAAGATGGAGATGATCTTAAAGCCAAAAAGACATTGTCTTTTTTAGTCAACAAAGTGTTAGTAAACTCGAGTAATCCAGATTCAAAAGGGAATTTTATTGTCGGCCAAGTAGATTATAAAAGAGTCCCTAATTATCCTTTTTTCAAAACGTTATGGCAGAGTTTACTGCAGGGGATAGTCCAAAGTGTAGGAATTAGCCCCGAAAAAGAGGCTAAATTAATTAATTTAGCTATAACAGGGGGGAAAGCGGTATCGGGTATCAAAAAAGGAACACAAGAAGTTGGTAAAGTGGCTAAAGATGTGGGTCATGAAGTCGGTAAAGCAGCTAAAGACGTAGGACAGGGAGTCGGGAAAGCCGTAAATAGTACAGATTCTTTTTTTAAAAAAATATTCAAGAAGAAAAAGAAAGACGAAGAGATTGACGAAGAATAAGGACTGTTTTGGTGTATATTACTAGTTTTGTATGATGAAGTCAATGATAGAGTCTTTTAAGTATTTCTTTAAGTATAGGGCTAAGGTAGTTAATCAAATCATGCTGTATTTAAGTATGATTTGTGCTTTTACAGTTTTACTAGAAATTGGTGATGTTACTAATCCCAATATTGACGTGATACTGAAGTCTATTCTTTTAATGATGTTTTATGGACTATTTGCACTAGAGATTATACGAACTGTTGCTTTTTACTCAGCGTTAGGAAAACTAGATGTTGCAAATTACTCTAGCCCCTTTATCATCCTTTATTTCTTATTAGTCATCCTTGTGCGTACCTATAATATTCATTGGCTATCTTTTCTGGAAAGGGATGAATGGATGTCTCTAGGTATAGGGTTAGTATTTTTAATTGAATTATCGAAGAGTACGCTCGTCTTTGATAATTTTTATTTTAACCCCACTATTTTATTTGTAATTAGCTTTATAGGACTGATTCTTATAGGAGCTGCGCTCTTGATGTTTCCTAGAGCAACAGTTATTACTCGATTAACTTTTTCTGAAGCCATTTTTATGTCTACCAGTGCGGTTTGTATTACTGGACTCTCGGTCACGGACATATCCACTAACCTCTCTACATTTGGACAAACAGTTATAATGATCCTTATTCAAGTGGGAGGACTAGGTATAATGACTTTTACAGGTTTTTTTGGATACTTTTTTTCTGGAGGATTATCATTTAAAAATCAATTGATGTATGGGGAGATTTTGGATGAGAAGAAGCTCAATTCTGTTATTTCCACGCTGCTTACCATTATTTTTATTACTATACTTTTTGAGTTAATTGGTGCCGTTTTTATTTATTTTTCCCTCGATCCTAATCTTTTTGAAACCCAAGGTAAACGAGTTTTTTTTGCCGTCTTTCATGCCATTTCTTCTTTTTGTAATTCTGGTTTTTCCATCTTACATGACGGGATAGGCAACCCCAATTATAGGTATAATTATAATTTTCAGATCATATTAGCACTCATCTTTATACTAGGAGGGTTGGGCTTTAGTACAGTGTATAATTTTTATACTTTCGTGAAGAACAAAATTATAAGGATATTTTCTCTGCTAATCGGTAGAGAGGTTAAGCACAAGGCGCAGTATTTTAAGTTTAATACCAAGTTTATCGTAGTCTGTAATGCCATCGTCTTGGTCGTCATTACGATTGCTTATTTCGTAATGGAGCAAAAGCATACCTTATTGGAAGATAATTCGGTTTATGGAGAATGGGTAACATCTTTTTTTATGGCGAATGCTTCTCGATCAGCAGGTTTTAATAGCGTTAGCATGAGTTTGCTCGGTGCGCCTACCTTACTTATGCTTACTATTGTCATGTGGATTGGTTCGTCACCTGGATCTACAGGTGGAGGGGTGAAAGTGACGACCGTCGCTTTGGCATTTTTAAATATTTTTGCATTAGCGCGTGGCAATGACTCTATTGAAATTTTTAAAAAGAGAATCGCTTTGGAGTCTATTCATAAGGCATTTGCTATTATATTTCTTTCTGGTGCTGTCATCAGTATTTCTTTTTTGTTGTTACTTTTTACAGATGGTGACAAGTCATTGAAAGCTTTGTTATTTGAAACTATATCGGCCTACACCACTTGCGGGCTTAGTTTAGGGATAACACCCTATTTGAGTATCGGCGGTAAATATATTATTATCTTTACGATGTTTGTAGGGAGGGTGGGGACACTAACATTGCTTATGTCGTTGATAAAAAATACAAAAAATAAAAGCTACACCTACCCAACAGAAAAGCTTCTTTTTTAAGCGTAGATAATACATAACATATGAAATATATTGTTTTAGGATTAGGACATTTTGGACGATCATTGAGTATTCATTTAACCGAATTAGGGCATGAGGTCATCGGGGCTGATATGGATCTTAATATTGTGGAACAGTTAAAAGATAAAATCACGTATACAGTTTGCTTAGATACTACAGATCGGGGGGCTGTTTCGTCATTGCCATTAAAAGATGCTGATGCCGTAATTATTGCCATTGGTGAGGATGAAGGAGCATCATTATTGACGACAGCATTAATCAAACAGCTAAAGGTGAAACGGATTATTGGGCGAGTGGTTTCGGACTTACAGCGTACCGTAATGGAAGCCATGCAAATTGATGAATATATCATGCCCGAAGAGGAAGCAGCAGAACGCTTAGCCTTGCGATTAGACAATGTAGATATTGTGGACTCTTTTAAAGTTTCGGACAAATACAGCATTATTGAGACCAAAGTGCCTGCTAAATATGTCGGCAAAACATTAATGGAGGCTAATCTTACCAATACGTTTAAGGTAATTGTATTGACAACCTTGACGATAGATAGTAAGACAGCATCTGGTGCAGAGCCTATTAAACATGCTTCAGGAATAGCAAATTCAGATACTATCCTACGAGAAAATGACTTGTTAGTTCTTTTTGGTGAACTTTCTGATATTAAAAAATTAATCGAAAAATCAAACTAATCCTATTTACTTAGCAATTATTAAAATCAATTCTATATTTTTGGTTTTTAATAAAATGTAACCTCTAAATTATTCATGAAAAATTGGTTTAAGGAAAACTCTTCACATCTGATTGTTATTGCCATCTTCTTTGCATTGGTATTCTTTTATTTTTCGCCCTTATGGCAAGGTAAAAGTCTATCTCAACATGATGTCGTTCAGGCAATGGGTAGTCAAAAAGAGTTGTTTGATTTTAAAGCGAAGGATGGACAAGCTCCGCAGTGGACAAATTCTATGTTCGGTGGTATGCCTACATTCCAAATATGGTATGAGCACGCAAATAATATAGGAACCTATATTAATAGAACTATTAAGTTGGTTTTTCCGGAGCCTGCTGATATTATTTTAATTTTCTTGTTAGGCGCTTATTTTATGTTGTCGGCATTTAGGGTTCGGCCTTGGCTTGCTGCTGTAGGCGCTATTGCTATCGCATTCTCTTCATATAACTTTATCTATATTGAAGCAGGTCACCTTAATAGAGCATATGCTATAGCGTATTTAGCCCCTATAATTGGGTCTATTGTGCTTTGTTACAGAGGGAATAGGCTTTGGGGATCCCTTCTTTTAGCCTTGTTTTTAGCACTAGAGATTAGGACCAATCACGTTCAGATTACTTATTATCTCATGCTAGCGATGTTGGTCTTTGTAGGCTTCCAATTCTATTATGCATATAGAGATAAAAAATTAAAAGAATTTTTTCAAACTACAGGATTTCAAGTCCTCGCTGTTTTACTTGCTGTTGCGGTCAATGCTTCTGTACTTTTCCCAACTTACGAGTATTCTAAATTAACCACTCGCGGTAAGGCAAATATTGTAAAAGTAGAATCAGGGAATAAAACATCAGGATTAGATAAGGAATATGCGTACGCCTGGAGTCAAGGTGTGGGGGAGAATTTAACCCTGTTGATTCCTAATGCTTATGGAGGTAGGAGTCAAGGTGTATTAGACGAAAAATCAAATGTTGCAGAGTTTTTTAAAAAAATAGGTGCACCGCAAGGACAAGCTGTGCAGTATGCCAAAAGTATGCCTACCTATTGGGGGGATAAGACTTTTACATCCGGCCCATGGTACTTTGGAGCCGGTATTATCGCTTTATTTATATTAGCTTTATTTATTGTAAAAAGCCGTACAAAATGGTGGATTGTCACGGCTATAGCCATGACGATGCTCTTAGCATTAGGTAGTAATTTCGCCCTATTGTCTGATCTGTTTTTTGAGTACGCTCCTTTATATAATAAGTTCAGAGCACCCGAATCAATATTAATTATCCCATCTATTTTAATTCCTTTGTTAGCTGTATTAGGAGTTAATGAGTTGATAACGGATAAAAATCATATTCAGAACCTAGATAAAAAAATCTTATATAGTTTTGGAGGTGTAGCTGCCGTTTGTTTAATCATTGCATTTATACCTAGTATTCTAGACTTAAGAGGTGTTAATCATCAAGAGTTTATAGCGATGCTTACGCAGCAGTTTGGTGATGCCAACTTGGCTAATCAGCTCGCAGAGGCATTGACAAATGATCGTGCTGCTATTGCATCGGCAGATGCATGGCGTTCATTTTTTATAGTGGCGATTGTATTTGCTTTGGTATGGGCATTTGTCAAAAACAAGCTTAATGCTACTGTATTGGTTATTGTATTGGGATTGGTAACCTTGATTGATTTATGGACAGTTGACAAACGTTATTTGAATGATAATGTGTTTGTGAGCAAATCTTCTAAATCTACTGTCGTTCCAATGCGAGAAGTAGATCAATTAATACAATTAGATAAAGACCCTAGTTACCGTGTTTTAGACTTAACTACTAGTCCTTTTTCGGATGCTAAGACTTCTTACTATCATAAAAGTTTGGGTGGATATCACGCAGCAAAATTAATGAGGTTCCAAGAAATCTTAGAACATCAATTTAATGGCGCTGTCAATGAAGATGTACTTGATATGTTCAACGTACGCTATTTGATTACTCAAGATCCGCAGAATGGATCAGAGCGTATCCAAAGACGTTCGACTGCAGCCGGTAATGCATGGTTTGTAGATAAGGTGACTATGGTTAAAGACAATGCGCAAGAAATGCAAGCGATCAGTAGTTTTGACCCATCGCGAGAAGCATTTGTCCATAACGAATTCAAAGATAGAATTAATACTAGTAAAGTTGGGCCAGCTCGTAATGCAACGATAAAATTAACTTCTTATCATCCTGATAAAATGATCTACGAATATTCTGCACCTAATGATGTTTTTGCAGTCTTCTCAGAAGTTTATTACGATAAAGGATGGAAAGCTTACGTCGATGGTGAAGAAGTGCCTATTTTGCGCGCTGATTATATCCTAAGAGCTTTACAATTACCAGGGGGTAATCACACGGTAGAGTTTGTATTCGACCCTCAAAGTATGAAAGTATCTAATATAATTTCGTTAATTGCATCCATTATTCTAGTGGCGGCTTTTGGTGTAGCGATATTTTGGTCACTTAAAAAGAAAAATAAACTGAAATAATAATTATTACACATTTATTTTTTCAATAAGAAAGGGCTTCAAACTGAAGCCCTTTCTTATTGGGTATACCTCCATAGATGGAGGTAGTAGACTAAGTCCATACTCCAATTTGATAGGGACATTACACGGACTTCATACGGACTTCATTCGGACTTCATTCGGATGGATACGGACAAAGTCCGCGTTATGTCCGCTTAATGTCTTATTTAAGGAGGTGCGAGTGCAGAGCATGTGCATACCCTGCCATGGTCAAAAACCTAATCAAAGTTCAATGAAATAGTATGTGGTTATCTATGTATAATTACGTCGTGTACAGCTCTTTTTAAAATAATTTTAACTGAGGATCAGTAACTCTAAAAGTTTTGCGATGGTGAGGAGTCGGCCCATGTTTGATCACAGCGGTTCTATGTTTAACAGTGGGATATCCTTTATTAGCAATCCAGTCATATTCAGGGTAGTCGAGCGCAAGCCTGTCCATGAATTCATCTCTATATGTTTTGGCCAATATGGAGGCGGCTGCAATCGATAGGTATTTGCCATCCCCTTTGACGATGCATTCATGAGGGATATCTTGGTAGGGAATAAATTTGTTACCATCAATTATAAGAAGCTCAGGCTTTATCTTGAGCATATCTAATGCTACATGCATGGCTTTGTAGGAGGCATTGTGAATATTTATTTTGTCAATTTCAGCAGGAGTTATGCTAGCTACTGCAAATGCTAGTGCTTCTTTTTCAATAATTGGCCGTAGAGCCATTCTTTTTTTTTCCGATAATTTTTTGGAATCGTTTAATACAGGGTTGAAGTAATCTTTTGGGAATATTACTGCGGCAGCAAATACAGGGCCTGCTAGACATCCTCGTCCAGCTTCATCACAGCCAGCTTCGATTAAAATGTCTTGGAATTGGGATAATAGCATATTGAAAATCAATGTAACTTATCTGTGATTTAAGTGTGTTTACACTTATTTACACAAGTAATTATTTTTTTTGTAATAAATAAGACGAAACAAATGCGTCTTACCAATGTATAAAGGTAAAACATATTACTTGTAATGATTAAAAAGAGTATACTTTTGATAGGTGTGCTAGGACCATTTTTTCTTTTTGCGCAAAAAAAAGAAAAGAATACGTACATCTGTAAAGCTCTAGATGGCATCATGGTTGATGGTGATTCTTCTGATTGGAAAAGTAATTTGTATACAGAAAATAGTGAGCTGTGGAGTTTTGGTAGTGCCATGAATGATGGTAAATTATATGCTATAGCTCTGATTCGTGATACAGCTTTAATTCAGGAGGCTATCCGAGGTGGGGTAGTATTGAATATTAGTTATTCCAACAAAAGAAAGGAAGGTGCTAGACTAGTGTTTCCTGTGCCTAATCTTGAGCGGTTAGAAAAGCTTTATGGTAAGTCAGATACGAAAAAGATGTGGAGTAACGAGCAATTGTTAGAAAGTGCAATTGGCTATTCGGTGACGGGTTTCAGTAAAATAGTGAATGGTTTACTTTCTTTTGATAATACCTATGGTATACGTGCGGTATGTAAGTTTACTCCTAATGGTGATCTTATCTATGAGGCAGTAGTACCTTTGGAATTTATCAAGTTCGAAACTAAGGATGTGGCTATTGAATTGGCGATCAATACAAAATATGCACAGTTCAAGCGATTGCAATCAACGAAGCGATCTGCTCCGCCAAATCCAATGTATAGCCGCAAGCGTCCGGTAAAGGAGGTGGTGACAAATCCTTTTAAAGAGCGTGTGGATATATGGTTTGATGCAAGTGTAAAATAAAAGAGAATTTAAATATAGATATGAATAATTTTAAAAATTGGTTAGTTGTAGTATTACTCGTTACTGTGAGCAGTATGAGTTATGGACAAAGAGCTGTACAAGGTATGCTTCGTGATTCTGCTTTACGCATTGTTTCGGGAGCCTCTGTTCAATTAATTTCTGGAGCAGATACGTCAGGTACAAGCTCGTCTGTAGGTGGTATTTTTAAATTTAATAATGTTAAGAATAATCAGTTCAAAATCAGAATTAGTAATTTGGGTTTTGAACCATTCGAACAAGAATATACTTATCCTGCAGGACAGACAGAATTTTTGATACCTACGATTCAACTAAAGGCTATTCCAAATATGCTGGAAGAGGTTGTTATCAATGGTGTGGTTACGGTTCAAGTAAAGGGTGATACGGTAGAGTATGCGATGGATAATTTGAAATTACGCCAAGGCGCTGTTGCTGAAGATGCCTTGAAAAAATTGCAAGGAGTAGAGGTTGATAAAGATGGTAATGTGACTGCCCAAGGCGAGCAAGTGACCCGTGTGCGAATCAATGGTAAAGATTTTTTTGGGGGTGATGTGAAGACAGCCACCCAGAATTTGCCTGCTGAGATTATCCAAAAGATACAGGTAGTAGATGATTTTGGCGATATGGCAAATCTGACTGGTAATAAGTCTGGTGAGTCGGTAAAAGTCCTTAATATCCAAATTGATCCAAAATACAATAATGGCTTTGCTACTACCTTGCGTGTAGGTGCTGGTACCGATGAGCGCTATCAGGCTACAGGTATGGTTATGGGCTTTAAGAATAAGACACAGGTGTCCGTGTTGGGTAACTTGAATAATATGAATGCTCCATTATTTGATTTTAACGCTATGGGTGGTGGCGCTCGTGGTCGCCAAGGCGGTGGCGGTGGTCGCGGTGGTGGTATGTTTGGAGGTTCTGATGGTATTACGAATGTAGGTTCCGTAGGGGTTAACTTAAGACATGATTTCTCGGATAAGCTGAAGTTATATGGGTCATACTCGTACGGACATGACAAAAATAATACGTTGACAAAGTCTTTTACCGAATACATTGGACAAGGTTTTACGACGGATGCGAATGCGGACAACGAGAGTGTACGTGGCAATCACCGTTTTGAGGCTAACTTAGAATGGAATATCACAGATAAAGATTATATTAAGATTACGCCACAATTTGGATATAATGATAATCGTGCCAATAACTTCTCCAATTCAGAAAGTTATTTAGGTGGACTGAAAGATAACTTTGAGACGTTAACTTCTTTGAGTAATTCAACTTCTCCTCGTTACAATATCTCGGGTTTGTATAATCGTAGGTTGAATGATAAGGGACGTAATATCTTTTTCAACTTTAACTATGATAATGCAAATACGAAGAATGATCTAGACAAAATATTGGATCGTGAGATTTATGATGGGGCGAATCAAAACCTTCCAGTTGAGCAATTGTATCGTAATTCAATTGCGGAAGCACAAAACAAAAGCTGGAATGGTGGAGCTTCAGTTTCTTATTTAGAGCCTTTGAGTGATAAGAGTAAGCTAGAAATTAGTTATGATTTCAATACGAATGAATATGATAATTATGATAAGCAAAGAACGCTAGATAGCTTAGGGACTATTGTGGTTGGTAAAGGGTTGAATTATAGTTATGACTTTGACTATGGTTTTACAACGCATAAAGTAGGTGCTAGTTACTTATTTGAGAATGATAAGATGAAGTACTCTTTTGGTGCGGCAGTACAGCCTTCCTTATTGAAAGGAAATGCCTATTCGGGAACGGAGCACGCAGCGATTCATCGTTCTAACCTTAGTATTATTCCTATCGCTCGTTTTGAATATAAGTTCTCACGTCAATCAAATATTACTTTTAATTACTCAGGTCGCTCTTCGGAGCCAGGGGTCTCGCAGATTTTACCTTTTGAGAAAAGTACAGACGAGACATTCTCTACTTTCGGTAATCCAGATTTAGATCCTGAGTTTAGACATTCTATGGTCGCTCGTTTCAGAACGGGTGACTTTCAAAAAGGAAAGTCATTCTTCGCAATGATTCGTTCGGAGATTACAAGTGATAAGATTGTGTCTTTGAATATCAGAAATCGTGTTGATGGTGTCGGTATGGTACAGAGTGTAGGTTATATCAATGCATCTGATCCAGTATATAATATTAATTCTTTTTATCACTGGGCGCGATCATGGAAAGAGAAAACGTTTAATGTGATGTATGGTGGGGGTGTGAGTTATGCTCGTACGCTATCTTATCTAACGAGTGATTTCAGCGCTAGTTTGGTAAATAATCCAGATGCTGTTGGGTTTGATAAAGGTGTGAATAATAATACGTCTATTTTTCAAATGTTATTCTTCCGTTATAATCCTTCGGAGAAGTTAGAGATTAATCCAGGTATACGTTATAATTATTCTATTACGAGCTCTACTCTTCCAGATTTTTCGGCTCCTAATTCACAAAAAATCACTCCAAATATTATTGGGTCGGTTAATATAACGAAGTCGACAATATTTGGTGTTGATGTTTCAAAAGAGTTTAACTCTGGGTATAGAAGCAATGTTAATCCTTTTATTATTAATTCTTATATAGAGCAGCGCTTCTTAAAAGGAGAGCGTGGTACATTACGTTTGCAAGGTTTTGACTTGTTGAACCAACAAACTAATATTAACCGTACTGTAGGAGAGGTATTGACGGATAGCCAAACGAACCGATTGGCTCGATATTTCATGTTGACGTTTACGTTCAAGCTACAAAAATTCTCGGGAGTAAATCCGATGCAGGATCAAAATCAATTCCCAGGACATATGCGTCCGAGAATGTAAAATGATCTAGAATAGACATAACGGCCACAAGAGATTGTGGCCGTTATTGTTTTATTACGTAGTTTTGCAAACATTAAATTAAAAAATCTTTGATGAAGGAGTATAATCTTATTCAGCTCGATAATGGAATTCGGGTGTTGTTACATTATCAAAACTCTCCAATTACGCATACTTGTATGATCGTAAATGCGGGTTCGCGTTATGAAGATGCGGGTAGTTTTGGTGTGGCACACTTTATTGAGCACCTTCTTTTTAAGAGAACTACACGTCGTTCGACTAATCAGATTTTGAATCGATTAGAGCAGGTAGGGGGTGACTTGAATGCCTATACGACCAAAGAGTACACTTGTATACATGCTTCTTTTCTGAGACCACATTTGGAGCGTGCTTTGGATCTTTTTGAAGATGTGCTATTTCACTCCACTTTCCCAATTCATGAGATGGAGAAAGAGAAGAGCGTAATTCTTGATGAGATAGCTTCATATTTGGATAGTCCTGAAGAGTCTATTATGGATGATTTTGAGGATATTTTATTCAAAGATTCTGGCCTAGGTCATAATATCTTAGGCTTGGAAGAAGACTTAAAAGGAATGTCTCGTACGCATATTGATCAGTTTATGCAGCAAAATTACAATACAAATGAGATTGTAATTGGTATTACGGGTGATTATACTTTTGCACAGGTCAAACGATATGCCGATAAGATTTTTGGACAAACCGTACGGAATGTTCCGGAGAGAAAAGGGCAAGCCTTGTCTTGGAATGGTGGGTCTGATTTGGTGATTGAGAAGCCAATTAATCAAGCCCATTATATGGTAGGTGCTCAAACTTTTGGGATCTATGATGATCAAAAAACAGCCTTATTATTATTGAATAATATGTTGGGCGGAATTGGTATGAGTTCTATCTTGAATTTGGGTATCCGAGAAAAGCACGGCATTGCCTATATGATAGAGTCCAACGTAACATTATATAGTGATACGGGTAGCTTTAGTATTTATTTGGGTACGGATGAAGAGAAGCTTACTAAGGCTGTCTCCTTAGTAGATAAGGAACTTATGAAGTTGAAGAAGAATTTAATTTCAGAGCATCAACTTAATAAGGCTAAGGAAAAATTTAAAGGTCAGATCGCTTTGGCAGAAGAGGGGCGAATGAGTATGATAATTGCAGAGTCTAAGAACCTCATTGATTATGGTCAGATTATTTCACTTCAAGATGTATTTGATCGGATTGATGCGGTTAAAGTTATGGATTTGGCTGATTTGGCAAATCGCTTCTTCGATCGTAATAATATGATCTCGTTGTCCTTTGTTCCGGAGGATTAAGGATAATAACATGATTTAGTATATTTGTGATTATTTTAATTGACTAATACTTTTATTTTATATGAAAACAGCTTATGTTTTTCCGGGTCAAGGTGCTCAATTCGTTGGAATGGGCCAGGATCTATATAATTTGAACGATGAAGCTAAGGCTTTGTTCGAGCAAGCAAATGATATTTTAGGATTTCGTATTACCGACATTATGTTTAATGGTACGGATGAGGATTTGAAACAGACTAAGGTGACTCAACCCGCTATATTTTTACATTCAGTAATCTTAGCTAAATCATTGGGTGATTCATTTACACCAAGTATGGTTGCTGGTCATTCATTAGGAGAGTTTTCGGCTTTAGTTGCTGCTGGCGCTTTATCTTTTGAAGATGGTTTGAAGCTAGTTGCCCAACGTGCTAATGCTATGCAAAAAGCATGTGAATTACAACCTTCGACGATGGCTGCAATATTGGGTTTAGACGATGAGACTGTGGAGCGTATCTGTGCATCGGTAGAGGATGTAGTGGTAGCTGCCAACTATAACTGTCCAGGTCAGTTGGTGATATCTGGAAGTATGGAAGGTATTGATAAAGCTTGTGCTTTATTGACAGAAGCAGGAGCGAAACGTGCTTTAAAATTAAATGTAGGTGGTGCTTTTCACTCTCCATTAATGGAGCCTGCTAAAGTAGAGCTACAAGCTGCAATTGAGGCTACTAATATTCAAGAGCCACTTTGCCCAATCTATCAAAACGTTGATGCTAAGCCTTACACATCAGCTGCGGCTATTAAAGCTAATCTGATAGCGCAGTTAACGGGAGCTGTACGTTGGACACAGACTGTTCAGAATATGTTAGCAGATGGTGCGGAAGCATTTGTAGAAGTTGGTCCTGGTAATGTATTGCAAGGTTTAGTTAAGAAAGTCGATCGTCAAGTACCGACCTCTTCGGCTAAGATTGAAGGATAACAAAAAAGGGCTGAATATTTATTCAGCCCTTTTTTGTTTTTTGATATCCTTATCTACTAAAATCTTTCGAATTGAGAGAAGAAGAAATTACCTTCGATTGCTGCATTTTCGTCTGAATCAGATCCGTGTACTGCATTAGCATCGATTGATTTAGCATATTTATTACGGATAGTACCTTCTGCAGCTTCAGCAGGGTTAGTAGCACCGATTAAAGTACGGAAATCTTCTACAGCATTGTCTTTTTCTAAGATAGCTGCCACGATAGGACCTGAAGTCATGAATTTTACTAATTCACCGTAGAAAGGTCTTTCTTTGTGTACTGCGTAGAAATTACCAGCATCTTCAGTAGAAAGTTGGATATATTTCATTGCTATAATTTTAAACCCACCTGCAATGATATCATTTAAAATAGCACCGATGTGACCATTTGCTACTGCATCTGGTTTAATCATCGTAAATGTTCTGTTAGTTGCCATAACTTTTAATAGTATTTTTTTGCAAAGGTACGTAAAAACTAAAATGTTTGAAGAAAAATTGCAATTCTCAATTTATGAGGCAAATGATATTTTATCCTAAGGATTCTTATTCTTAACTTTGTGATATGTCAAAAGGTCTGCAAGTTACGATAGATAAAGATTCTGGGTTTTGTTTTGGAGTGGTATATGCCATTGATATGGCAGAAGAAATTCTGGAAGAGGATGGTTATCTTTATTGTTTAGGTGATATTGTTCATAATGATGAAGAGGTAGCACGTCTTAAGGCTAAAGGATTGCGCATTATTAATCACGATGTACTGCCTACTTTACATAACGAGAAAGTATTGATCCGTGCTCACGGAGAAGCTCCATCGACTTATAAAATTGCATTAGAGAATAACATTACCTTGATTGACGCTTCGTGTCCCGTTGTGCTTAAATTGCAGAACCGGATCAAGACATCTCATGACGCTAGTGAGAAGATATTAATTTTTGGTAAGCATGGTCATGCAGAGGTAATCGGTCTGCAAGGTCAGACAAATAATGAGGCTTTGGTTTTTCAAGATATCACTGAGTTGGATGATGTAGAGTTGCCAGCTTCGTTCACGTTGTACAGTCAGACTACTAAAAGTGTAGATAAGTTCTACTCAATTAAAGAAGAGTTGATCAAACGCGGTTATGAGGTGAAGGCAAATGATACCATATGCCGACAAGTATCGAACCGATATGATGATTTGGGTGATTTTGCACGTCAATATGATAAAGTCGTCTTCGTGTCTGGCAAGAAGTCCTCCAATGGTAAAGTGTTATTTGATGTATGTAAGGCTGCAAATAGTAATACCTATTTTATTTCTGATTATAGCGAGTTGGATACTTCTATTTTTGAGGAAGGGGAATCGATCGGTATATGTGGAGCTACTTCAACGCCTATGTGGTTGATGAAGGAAGTCAAAGAAGCTTTGGAGCAACTTTAACAAGTCATGATATTTTCATTTTCTATATCTTAGTATATAGTCCTATAAATTTTCTTTATTTTTGTGGTCATGAGTGCAAAAGCTAAAAAGGGCGTTCTGTTGGTGCAATTAGGTACCCCAGATCGACCTGTTACAGAAGACGTGCGTCGATATCTTATTGAGTTTTTGATGGACCCTAGGGTTATGGATATTCCTTACTTGGGTCGTACAATGCTTGTCAAAGGTGTGATCGTTCCTAAAAGAGCGGCAGCTTCTGCAGCGACTTATGCTACCATTTGGGATGAGGTTAATGGGTCTCCATTGATGTATTATTCTATTTTACAGCAGCGCTTATTGCAAGAAGAATTGGGCGAGGAGTATCATGTCGAATTGGCTATGCGCTATCAAAACCCTTCTATTGAGTCCGCTTTAAAGAAAATGGAAGGTATGCTTCTGGATTCTATTAAAGTTATTCCTTTGTTTCCTCAGTATGCTTCAGCTACCTCAGGTTCGGTAATGGACAAGGTGATGGAGATTATGCGTAAATGGCAATATATCCCCTCCGTTTCTTTTGTAGGTAGTTATTGTGATGATGAAGACATGATTGCGACATATGCTGAACACGGCCGTAAGCATGATATAGATAGTTTTGATCATATACTTTTTAGTTACCACGGACTTCCTGTTAGGCAATTGGGTAAAGTGGATCCCTCCGGTACTTTAAATTGTCCAGCAATGGGGTGTGAAAGCTGTAAAAAGGAGAAAAATAGTTTTTGTTACCTTTCGCAATGCTATGCAACCACTCGTGCTATTGCTTCGAAACTAGAACTTCCAGAAGATAAATATTCCGTTTGTTTTCAATCCCGCTTGGGAAAGACACCTTGGATACAACCTTATACTTCCGATGCTCTGGAACATTTGGCAAAACAAGGTAAGAAACGATTATTAGTATTTAGCCCTGCTTTTGTCGCAGACTGTATTGAGACTTTGGATGAGATCTTAGTAGAATATGCGGATGAGTTTAAAGCTATGGGAGGTGAAGAGGTCGCCATGGTTGAAAGCTTAAATGATAACCCACGCTGGATTCAAACTCTTAAAAAATTAGTTCTCTCTAATTAGAATGTTATGATGATAATAATAAATGCCCTATTACTTTTTCTTTTTGATTTTTATATTTTTAACGCTTTACGCGCTACCAAAATAAAATTTGTAAAGAAGAAGTGGTTTGCACTTCTTTGGTGGGGATACTCTGCTACTTTGCTTACCGGCGTTTTTATATCATTTAAATTTAATATCCCATTAACATATAGATCGATTATCCTCGTTGCTTTCTTCTTAACAGCTGTAAGTAAGTTTATCTATGTTTTAATTTTGCTTATAGATGATATAAGAAGAGGTGGTGTATGGTTAAAGCGGGTTATTAATACCAAGAAAACAACGTCTGTAGAAGAACGCGTTGAAGAATTACAAAAACCTCTTCCAGAATCACCTAAAAATGGGATAACAAGATCTGAATTTTTGCTCAAATCAGGTATTGTAGTTGCCTCTTTACCTATAATTCCACTATCTTGGGGTATTATATCTGGTGCATATGACTACCGTATTCGTCGTCAGCGCTTGGTATTGCCTAATTTGCCAAAGGGATTTGAGGGGTTTACAATTGCACAGATTTCAGATGTCCATTCAGGGTCATTCTATAATAAACGTGCTGTATTGGGCGGTGTTGAAATGTTGCTTGGTGAAAAACCTGATGCTGTTTTTTTTACGGGTGATTTGGTTAATAATGTCGCTAGTGAAATGCGAGATTATCAGGATATTTTTAGTAAAGTTAAGGCTGATCACGGTGTGTTCTCGACCTTAGGCAATCATGACTATGGTGATTATTATTTTGGAAAAGAGGATAGTCCCGCAAAGCGAAAGAATCTTCAAGATATGATTGATACCCATAAGGTAATGGGCTGGGATCTATTAATGGATGAGAATCGAACGATTAAGGTTGGTAATGATGAAATCTCCATCGTAGGTGTTCAAAACTGGGGGACAGGTCGTTTTCCGAAAAAAGGAGATATTGATAAAGCATTGTTAGGGACAGAAGATAAGTCGGTTAAATTACTGCTATCGCATGATCCTTCGCACTGGCGAGCACAGGTATTGGATACTGATGTAGATGCTATGTTTGCTGGACATACCCACGGTATGCAATTTGGTGTACGTGGAGAGAACTTTCAATGGAGTCCAGCTAAATTTATATATAAAGAATGGGCTGGTCTATATAAAGAAGGTCAAAAACAACTGTATGTAAATACGGGATATGGCTTTTTGGGCTATCCAGGTCGTGTAGGTATATTACCTGAGATAACGATATTTGAATTAGTGCGAGCTTAGATCTGGATGATAGTCATTAAAAAAGGGATTAAATATATTGAGGGCACTGAAAAAGCCCCCTTTTAAATAGGTCTAAAAAAAGGAGTAGAAAACAAGAGTTTTCTGCTCCTTTTTTCGTATCTTAAAGTAGGCTTTAACGGATACCAAGATGCTATCTACTCAACAAAAAATACAGTTCAGTTCCTATTCAGGTTTGTATGATATTATTGTTCCAAAAGACAATCTACTTCGTAAAATCAACGACCTTATCGATTTCAGCTTTATCTATGAGGAGCTTTTGGAGAAGTATTGCCACACTAATGGTCGTACAGCAGAGAGTCCCATCAAGATGTTCAAGTATCTTTTGTTAAAAACGATCTATACCGTTTCGGATGTAGATGTTGTTGAGCGTTCAAGATATGATATGTCGTTTAAATACTTTCTTGAAATGGCTCCTGAGGAGGATGTGATCAATTCAAGTTCACTAACCAAGTTTCGCAAGCTTAGATTAAAGGATATGGATTTATTAAACCTGTTGATCAACAAGACCGTATTGATTGCTCTTGAAAAGGGTATTATAAAATCTAAATCTATCATCGTAGATGCTACCCATACTCATTCCAGATCGAACCCCTATACAGCCTTGGAAGTACTCAAGGAACGTTCCAAGCTATTAAGAAAAGCGATATATCAGATTGATGAGGAATACAAGGAGAATCTACCGCAGAAGAACGAATCCAACGATCTAGATCAAGAGCTTGCCTATTGCAAGGAATTACAAAAGATCCTTGATCAGGATCAATCTATGAGTGAAATACCGGCTGTAAAAGAAAAGTTGAACCTGTTAAAGGAAACCATTGAAGACACAAAAGAATATTATCTACTCTCTAAAGATGATGAAGCCAGGCTTGGACATAAATCAATAGATAGTAGTTTCTTTGGTTATAAAACACATCTAGCAATGACCCAGGAACGCATCATCACAGCCGCGGTGGTTACTACAGGGGAAAAAGGTGATGGTCCGCAACTCCCCCAGTTGTTGAGTATCAGTCAGCAAAATGGAATGGAAGTGGATGCCATTATTGGTGATGCAGCATATTCAGGTAAGGAAAATCTTCAACTGGCAAAAGAACAAAACATTGATATCATCGCTAAATTAAATCCATCCATTACACAGGGCTTTAGGAAAGATGAAGACAAGTTTGACTATAATAAAGATGCGGGTATGTTTGTTTGTCCCGCAGGACATTTGGCCATCCGCAAGGCCCGTCAGGGAAAGAAGGAACAAGGTACAAATCAAACTGAGACATATTACTTTGATGTCGAAAAATGTAAGGCCTGTCCATTTAGGGAAGGGTGTTATAAGCCGGGAGCCAAAACTAAGACCTATTCAGTCTCTATAAAATCTGACCTTCACAAAGATCAGATGGCGTTCCAGGAAACTGAACATTATCGAAGTAAATCCAAAGAAAGATATAAAATCGAGGCTAAGAACAGTGAACTCAAAAATGTCCATGGATATGGAAGGGCTGATTCATACGGCATCAAAAACATGGAAATGCAGGGTGCAATGGCCATCTTCACCGTAAACTTGAAAAGAATCCTGAAATTGATCTAAAAAGAGAAGTATTACCTCAAAAACAGTCTAAATGGGATGCTGAAAACTCAAATAGCAAGTCCTAGTAGACTAAACCTTAAAGAAGGCCATAAAAAATACACATCCAGAAATCCTTTAAACAAAAATGACCGAGTAAGGTAAAATCTGTACTCAGTCATTTCTTTAAGACTCATTAAATAATTGAGACTTTTTCAGTGGCCTCAATATATTTAATCCCTTTTTTGTTATCGTTCAACTTCTATTATAAGGAAAGTATTTCGACAATACGAGTTAAATTTTCATCAGGTGCATCGATATGTTTTATCGCCTTGTGAAATGGCGTAAATGTAATTTTGCTACATACTAACCCGGCCATTTCTCCTTTTCTACCTTCTAATAGTCCTTCAACAGCAGCGACGCCTAAACGGCTAGCTAATACTCTATCCATGCAAGAAGGCTTGCCACCACGCTGTATGTGCCCAAGGATTGATACACGTACATCGTATGAAGGAAAGTTTTTTTGAATTTTCTCAGCTACAACTAGTCCGCCTTCTTCATCACCTTCTGCAACAATTATAATTCGTGACGATTTATTCTTTCTTGTAGAATCTAATCGTTTCATAATGGCCTCATAATCGACCTCTAACTCAGGAATAAGTACAGCTTCTGCTCCAGTACTTATGCCAGATCTTAAAGCAATTAAGCCTGAATCTCTACCCATTACTTCAATGACAAATAACCTGTCATGAGACTCTGCGGTATCCCTTATTTTATCAACGGCATCTACTACGGTGTTTATAGCCGTATCATAACCAATTGTGAAATCTGTGCCCGCAAGATCATTATCAATAGTACCTGGTATACCAATGATAGGTATATTAAATTCTTCTATAAATTTTGATGCTCCAGTAAAAGTACCATCACCTCCGATCACAACTAGTGCATCAATATTTAATTTTTTAATATTTTCGTAAGCTTGTTTACGTCCTTCGACCGTTTTAAACTCTGTACTTCGAGCAGTTTTTAGAATGGTTCCTCCTCTTTGTATAATATTGGCTACGGACTTGACATCCATAGCAGTAATATCGCCGTTTACTAAACCATCGTAACCTCTTTTTATACCAAACATATTGATGCCATGATATATCCCTGCTCTAACGACAGCACGTATAGCGGCATTCATACCTGGAGCATCTCCTCCAGAAGTTAGTACTGCAATGTTTTTAATATTACTCATAGTTTCAAATATAGTGACAATTACTTGTAGTTATTGTCAATTTTATCATTAGTTCTTTATTTTTTTGCAAGAAATGCATCAATTCCTGACTGCAAAAATGCCACATACTGGTTAATGTCATAATTAGCACCAGTCGGTGGAACTAGTACATTACCGTCGGTATCGACGATAACATAAAGAGGTTGTGAGTTACTATTGAAAGTTGAAGCCTGGAAATCGGAGTTCAAATTTCCAATAGTTTTTATTTTTTTGCCGCTATAAGTAGAAACATATTGTTCGTCAGCCTCTAGTTCCGTTCTGTCGTCAACGAAGAGTTCTACCATAATGAATTGTTCGCGCAACAAGGCTGCAACTTTTGGATCTGTCCATACATTGGCTTCCATTTTTCTACAATTGACACAGTTCCATCCTGTAAAATCAATCAGTACAGGTTTGTTGGCTACTTTAGCAGCAGCTAAACCTTCTTGGTAATCATAGTAGGGGTCAAACCCTTTTGGCGTACCACGCTCATGAAATATATCATAGTATTTTTTCTTCTTTCCGTCAATTGAGCTTGAAGAAGATGGAGTAAAGTTGTTTACTGATAAATCAAAGTCTTGTGTAGCACTTGGTGGTAAGAATGCAGAAATTGATTTTAATGGTGCTCCCCACATACCTGGTACCATATATACCACAAAGGAGAATACAATAATCGCAATTATGGTCCGTGGTACGGATAGATATTCTAGATTGCTATCGTGAGCGAACTTGATTTTACCGATAAGATAGAGACCTAACATTCCGAATATCACTATCCAAAGTGCTAAAAACACCTCTCTATCTAGCCAATTCCAATGGTATGCTAGATCTACATTTGATAAAAATTTGAGAGCAAGGGCTAGTTCTAAAAATCCTAGGACTACTTTTACTGAATTAAGCCATCCTCCTGATTTAGGCATAGACTTTAACATCGAGGGGAATGCGGCAAAAAGAACAAATGGTATGGCTAATGCTATAGAGAAGCCTAACATACCAATTGCTGGGCCTAAGCGCTCACCTTTGGAAGCAGCCTCTACGAGTAAGGTACCTATGATTGGACCTGTACAAGAGAAAGATACTAAGGCCAAACTGAAAGCCATAAAGAATAGACCAACGAAACCGCCTTTATCCGATTTGGCGTCTATTTTATTTACGAACGAGCTCGGTAATGTAATTTCAAAAGCTCCAAAAAATGAAGCCGCAAAACCAACAAGTATTAAGAAAAATACAAAGTTAAAAATGCCGTTTGTAGATAGTGCATTGAGGGCATCCGAACCAAATGCGATTGTAATAAGCATTCCTAGAGCTACATATATTACTATTATAAATAAGCCGTAAAGAAGTGCTTGAGAAACACCTTGTGCTTTGGATGCAGTTTTTTTGGTGAAAAAACTTACCGTTAGCGGTACCATAGGGAAGATACAAGGCATTAAGAAGGCGGCAAACCCACCTAATAGACCAGCTATGAATATACCCCATAAAGATTCTTTCTCGTCTGTATTATTGGATGCAGGCGTGACGATATCAGCTGTGTTGGTACTGTCTTGCGAAATAGTACTTGTAGTGTCAATGCCATCCGAAAACACTAAGTCGTCAGGAATATCTACTAGTGTAGTGCTATCTGTTATGGATCCGTCCGAAAATTCTACATCATCAAAAGAAATAATGCTGTCTTGAATAGGATTGGCAGCATAAGTTACCATGAAGAAGAATGTGAGGATAAGTGAAAATATATAAGATTTCATACTCAATTATTAAATATTGAAATTCAATTGTGAATGTTATAAAAATAAAAAAAAGGCAGTAACAATACTGCCTTTTTCCTATTTAGTGTAGTAAATATTACTTTATTGTTACTGTAAAGTTGTATTCGTCTGGAGGTAGACATCGCGTTTTATCACAAGACATGAATTCTACAGTACCCGATACAGTCGTTGGTTTGTTGCTATTTAATTTAATCTTTTGTTGAAAAACAACTTCCTGATTAAAATATGGAACGTTCATTTTAAATGTATCTTCGTATTTGGACTTAGCTTTTGTAGTTGGAGTAGTAGCTCCATTTAAAGTGAAGTCTTTCGAAGGGTTGAATGTAAATGTTGTAGGCACTGGTCCTCCGTCAGGTACATTTTGTGCATAAATGTGCCATCCGTTTTCAATAGTTGCTTTTACAAAAACAACGGCCTCTTTACTGTTTAATTTCTTTGACGCTA
Organism: uncultured Sphingobacterium sp.; assembly: GCA_947630335.1. GTDB lineage: Bacteria > Bacteroidota > Bacteroidia > Sphingobacteriales > Sphingobacteriaceae > Sphingobacterium. The sequence goes on along the minus strand of CANRHE010000001.1, from coordinate 40,135 downwards.
CTGTCCATTTTACGGGATTGTGAATCTGAGCAAACGCTGCAGTAACTGTCATAAATAGTGCAACTACAAATAAGCTAAATTTTTTCATAATGATTTCTTCAATAGTTCTCTTGCTATTAGGACTATAATAGATACTAATAGTTTAATGCAAAAATACAGTTTCTTTATGTTATTATACAAGTCATATTTATGTCATTACCTCAGTCGTAATTTATTATCAATTTGACTCTGTTTTATCTCTTTTGAAGCAATACGGTGGTTATAAAAGATACTTAATCCCTTTAAGATCATACTTGTTTGTTGATTCCTCAGTTTTAACAATAAGGTATCCTTCTTGATTTACGCCTAATATAGTACCCTCAATTTCTTTATTATCGATTAGAAATTTACTCGGAATATTCTTTCTAAAGAGGCGTTCTGAATAAAGATTCCAAAGAGTGGCGATATTACCATCCTTAAGCATTTTATCATAGTACGCTAATTTGTGTTGAATCCGTGTCACTAAATCAATTATGGTACCATTAAACTCAGGTTTTTCTATTTGTATTGAAGTTGCAGATTGAGCTATAGCGGCGGGGAATTCTGTGGTGAATACATTGATTCCTACTCCGATGATGCTGCTCGTTACATTTGTATTGTTGATTTTGTTTTCAATAAGTATTCCTGCAATTTTTTTGTTGTTGACCATAATGTCATTAGGCCACTTGATACTTAAGTGTTGCGGTATATACTCTGTTAGTACGTCATGAATAGCTAAGCTTGAGAGTACAGTAATTTGAAATTGTTGCTGTACGGGTAACTCCTCCGGTAAATAAATATAACTTGCAGTCATATTTTTATACGGTGTAGTATTCCAAGTGGTTCCTCTTTGGCCTCTTCCATTTGTTTGGATTTTTGCCATTATGGCAGTGAAGGGGTTCTGTGGCTTGAAATTTGACAATAATTTTTTAGCATAATCATTTGTAGATGATATTTTATCCAAAACAATTACTGTAGAAGGACCATAATATCCGAAAAATGTATTATTTTGCAAAAGAATAACGTTTTAAAAGTTTTAGTAAAACTATAACATTTCTTAATGAGTAAAAAGAAAAATGAAGAATTATCTCGCAGACTAGCAGAGGTTATAGTGTTGGGAATGCAAGAGAAAAAAGCAAGTGATATCGTCAAGCTTGATATGCGTGATATAAATGCCACGTTGTCAGACTATTTTGTTATTTGTCATGCTGATAGTGCTGTGCAAGTAAACGCCATAGCGAAAAGTGTCGAAGAGGAGGTTTACAAAGCATTTGGTGAAGATGTTTGGCATAAAGAAGGGCATGGTAATGGCGAGTGGATATTGTTAGATTATGTGGACGTCGTAGTTCATATTTTTAAAGGTGAGAAAAGAAGCCACTATCGTATTGAAGATCTTTGGGGGGATGCTAAACAAGAATCTTATCAAAGCGCTTAGTTTATTTTAAAGAGTTACAAAATTAATAATGAAGAAAATCCCGAATAAAAAGGTTAGTCCTATGCCGCCGAAGTTTAATATGATGTGGATTTATATCGCAGTCATATTAGGGTTTTTAGTTTTAAACTACATGTATTCTAGTGGTGGTGCAAAACAAACAACTTACGAGAATTTTGAGAAGAACATGCTGATGACCGGAGAGGTGGAGAAGCTTGTTGCATTTAAAAGTAATGACTTGTTGGAAGTTGAGGTTTTCATTAAACCTGAAAAACTTAAGGATGAAAAATATAAAGATTTAGTTGCTAATGAAAAATCAATTTTTGGTGCGACAAATCGCGGTCCTCAGTATGTTTTTACGATGGGCTCGGATGAAATTTTTGAGAAAAAACTTGCTGCATCAGAAGCGAACTTACCGGAAGGGGTTTCTCCTGTAGCTGTCACCTATGAAAGTAGAAATAACCCTTGGGGTGGTTTCTTTATGACTTTTATATTGCCAATAGTTATTCTAGCTGGTCTTTGGATCTTCTTGATGCGCCGAATGAGTGGCGGCGGTGCTGGTGGCGGTCAGATTTTTAATATTGGTAAGTCAAAAGCTCAATTATTTGATAAAGAATCACAGATTAATATCACCTTCAATGATGTAGCAGGACTAGAAGAGGCCAAAACTGAAGTAATGGAAATTGTTGATTTCCTGAAGAACCCTAAGAAATATACTGACTTAGGGGGTAAGATTCCAAAAGGAGCTCTTCTTGTAGGCCCTCCAGGTACAGGTAAGACTTTATTGGCCAAAGCTGTAGCAGGTGAAGCTCAAGTGCCTTTTTTCTCTTTGTCAGGATCTGACTTTGTTGAAATGTTTGTTGGGGTAGGAGCGTCTAGGGTTCGTGATTTGTTCAAGCAGGCGAAAGAGAAATCTCCATGTATCATCTTTATCGATGAAATTGATGCTATTGGTCGAGCTCGTGGAAAAAACTCAGTAATGGGTGGTAATGATGAGCGTGAGAATACGTTGAACCAGTTGTTGGTTGAGATGGATGGTTTTGGTACAAATTTAGGTGTAATCATCTTGGCTGCTACAAATAGATTGGATGTATTGGATACCGCTCTTTTAAGACCAGGCCGTTTTGATAGACAGATTTCTATTGATAAACCAGATTTAAATGGGCGTGAGCAGATTTTCAATGTACACTTACAACCATTGAAATTAGCTGAAGAAGTAGATGCGAAAAAATTATCAGCTCAGACACCTGGATTTGCTGGAGCTGAGATTGCTAACGTATGTAATGAAGCGGCTTTGATTGCAGCAAGAAAAGGGAAAGTTGCTATTCAGATGCAAGATTTTCAAGATGCCATCGATAGAGTGATTGGTGGTCTTGAGAAGCGTAATAAGATTATATCACCAGAGGAAAAGAAAATTGTTGCCTACCATGAAGCAGGACATGCTATTGCAGGTTGGTTCTTGGAGCATGCTGATCCGCTTGTGAAGGTCTCTATCGTACCTCGTGGTGCCGCAGCTTTAGGATATGCTCAATATTTACCTAAAGAGCAGTTTTTGTATACTACAGAGCAATTGATGGATAGTATGAGTATGACTATGGGAGGACGTGTAGCAGAGGATATTACTTTTGGAAGAATCAGTACTGGTGCGCAGAATGACCTTGAGCGAATTACAAAACTAGCTTACGCGATGACTGCAGTATATGGAATGAATCCTAGAGTAGGAAATGTATCTTTTAATGATAGTTCTGGTGAATCGCAGTTTCATAAACCATATTCTGATCAGACAGCAGAATTAATTGACGCAGAGGTTCGTTTATTAATTGCAGAGGTGTATGAAAGAACTAAAGCTTTGCTGTTAGAGAAACAAGATGGCTTGATTGCTATTGCAGAAAAACTATTAGAGAAAGAAATACTATTTCAATCTGATCTAGAAGATATTTTAGGTAAACGTCCTTTTGCTAATAGGACGACATATGATGAGTTTGTAAATGGTGGAGTAGACGGAGGCGGTGTTCCGCAGACGGATATTGACTTACCTTCGACTGTCGATACTGAAGATGCCGAAGATGTCACACCACCTTCTTCGGTAAAAGAGTCTTCTAATTAAAAAATAATGAGGTGTACTATACTTAGTACACCTATTTTTATTCTATGAATATCAGAAATATTACTCCTAAGGAGAGAATGCTTAAAAATATAAGACAAGCCTTGCTTGAGAAGCGTGATAACCCACAGCCTGATTTTGTGGATTCCCCACTTTATCAAGAAGAAGAGGAGTCTTTGGACGTAACCTTTGCTAGGGAATTCACTGCTGTATCTGGAAAGTTTATTTATTGTGATAGTGAGATCTCTATTATAGAGAATTTGATAGCATTAGTAGAGGACCTAAAGCTTACAAAGGTATATGCTTGGGAAAAGAATATACAAGACTTATTGGGACATTATGGTTTTCCTTGTTTTACAGGGACTAATTCTTTTGAGGATGCGGAAGTTGGTATTACAACATGTGAGGCTCTGATCGCTCGTAATGGATCTATTCTATTGTCTAATGCTACTGCATCAGGCAGGAGATTGAGCGTGTATCCTCCAGTGCATATTGTATTGGCTAAGGCTTCTCAATTGGTCATGGATATTAAATATGGTATGAGTTTGATGAAAAAGCGTTATGGTAACGATATGCCTTCGATGGTCAGTGTGGTGACAGGCCCAAGTCGTACGGCTGATATAGAGAAGCGCCTCGTTCTAGGTGCGCATGGACCTAAGGAATTGTACGTTTTTTTGATTGAAGATAGATTCTAAAAATGGAAGAATATTTATTGCAAACACCTGTTGCTAGTTTGATATTTGCTTTTACAATAGCTACAAGTATCTATGCCTTTTCTAACCCCCAAATTCTTGGGGAAATGGTCTTGCATCCTTACAGTATTTATCAAGACAAATCTAATTGGTATACTGTATTTACAAGTGGGATGGTCCATGCAGATTGGATGCATCTTATCTTTAATATGCTGACCTTTTATTTTTTTGGTTTTGCATTAGAGGCTGTGTTTGTGCAGTTGAGTGGAGTTTGGGGACATTTGTATTTTGCTTTACTTTATATTATAAGTCTAGTACTGAGCGATATACCCACCATAATACGTCACAAGAATAATTCTGGCTATTATAGTTTAGGTGCCTCAGGCGCTATCTCCGCTGTTCTATTTAGTTTTATTTTATTTTACCCTAAGGTAGAACTGCGTATTTTCTTTGCTATACCTATGCCTGCTTATGTTTTTGCGGGTCTTTATATTGCCTATTGTGCTTGGGCATCGAAGAAAGCAAATGATCATATAAATCATGATGCACATTTATTTGGGGCATTGACAGGGATACTTCTAACACTTTTATTATATCCATGGATTTTTAAGCATTTCTTTGATCAGTTTTAACCTGCCCAATTCTCTCTATCAAGACTTCTGAATTGAATAGCCTCGGCTAAGTGTTGGGTGAGTATATCGTCAGATTCTTCCATGTCGGCTATAGTTCTCGCTACTTTTAATATACGATCATAGGCCCTTGCAGATAGATTTAGACGTTCCATTGCATTTTTTAGTAGTATTTGTCCTTGTTCATTAATTTTGCAAATTTCACGTACAGCTTTTGAACCCATTTGGGCATTACTGTAGACTTGGCTACTGGATGAAAAGCGTAAGGCTTGCCTTTCTCTTGCGCGTATTACGCGATTTCGTATATCCTGACTTGTTTCAGCTGTTCGTATACTAGTGAGTTCTGAAAACTCTACTGGTGTGACTTCTACATGCAAATCAATTCGATCTAGAAGAGGTCCAGATATTTTGCTTAGATAGCGTTGTACAACTAGAGACCCGCATATACATTCTTTTTCAGGATGGTTATAATAACCACATGGGCATGGGTTCATAGCGGCTATGAGCATGAAACTCGCTGGGTAATCTACCGTGAATTTAGATCGCGATATTGTAATGTAACGGGACTCTAACGGTTGCCTCATCACTTCTAATACTGTTCGCTTGAATTCAGGTAATTCGTCCAAAAAAAGAACACCATTGTGTGCTAGCGATATTTCTCCTGGCTGTGGATGAGTGCCGCCGCCTACCAATGCGACATCTGAAATAGTGTGGTGAGGTGCGCGAAAAGGACGGGTGTGCATGAGTGATTCTGCTGCTGCTAGTTGTCCAGAAACAGAGTGTATTTTTGTCGTTTCTAAAGATTCTTCAATTGTAAGAGGGGGTAGAATAGTTGGTAGTCGTTTGGCTAACATAGTCTTTCCTGCGCCAGGTGGTCCAATTAAAATTACATTATGGCCGCCAGCAGCAGCTATTTCTAGTGCTCTTTTGATATTTTCTTGTCCTTTGACGTCTGAGAAGTCAACCTGATAATTGTTAATCTTATTAATGAATTCTTGTTGAATATTAACTACAGTAGGGGATATGTCTTTTTTGCCTTCTAGATATTCTATGACTTCGATTAAGTTATTGACCGCATAAATATCAATGTCAGATACTATGGCAGCTTCTCTCGCATTTGCTAGTGGTAATATTATACCTTTAAATCCATCTTTACGAGCTTGTATTGCAATGGGTAATGCTCCTTTAATGGGTTGTATGGTGCCGTCAAGAGATAATTCTCCCAGTATTAGGTAATTGTGTAATGATTCACTAATTAGTTGTGAAGAAGCGGCTAATATTCCTATCGCCATGCTTAGGTCGTACGATGATCCTTCTTTCCTTATGTCTGCAGGAGCTAAGTTTATCACTATTTTTTGTCTCGGCATTCGATAACCACAAGACATTATTGCACTTTCAATTCGTTGTAAGCTTTCTTTTACAGCATTATCGGGAAGACCTACTATATAATACTTGGTGCCTGTAGTAATATTAACTTCTACTGTAATTGTTGTTGCTTCTATTCCATAGACAGCACTACCAAAGGTTTTGATTAGCATAATTTAGTTTAAAGGTTACATAAATATAACAAATATTAGCTTTAAAGCTATAGAATATGTGCTTAATTGGTTTTAAATTTGCTGATATATAATAAAAAAATAGCTATATTATTATTGTTTAAAAAAATAAGTGGAATTAGTTTAAACGATTTGACGTATTATGTGTTTAATATATAGGTTATAATCTTTAAAAAATATCAAATAGCATGAAGGATAGTGGAAAAATAGTTACTGCATTGCTAGCTGGATTGGCGGCAGGAGCAGTTTTGGGTGTATTGTTTGCACCAGAGAAAGGTTCAGAAACCAGAGAGAAAATCAATGACTCATTAGCTGACTTGGGCGATGCCCTTAAGGAGCGTGCGGAAGAGCAGTTTGATCAACTGAATGATTTTAAAGAAAAGGTTTTGGCTGCTGTAAAGAATAAAGTTACTGCAGCAGAGATCATTATTGATGATGAAATTGAAGAGCACGCATAACTTTAAATGCTATAATCAATATACATAATTGCGTAGTGGTTTTGATGAAGAGCTGCTACGCAAAAAAACTATATTAAATGGAAGAACAAAAGTTTTCTTTTTCGGACAGCTTTAATAAGGCGAAGGAATATGTGGATACGCAACTTGAACTACTTAAGTTGAAATCAATTGCTAAAGCTTCGAGGATTGGTGCTACAATAATATTGGATAGTACTAAACTTATATTGGTATTATTAATCATATTCTTTGTTTCTCTATCCTTAGGTTTTTGGCTAGGAGAGTTAATGGGGAGTAATGCATTAGGATTTCTGACGACTGGGATTATTTTTTTTATTATTCTTCTTTTAGTTAATGTTAGAAGCGGTCCGTTAGAAAAGAAGTTTATGGGATTAATAATTAATCGCGTATTCACGAAGTGGAATGATGATGTAGATTCAAAGGAGAATGCATCACATGATTCGTCTAATAATGAAACAGCCGCAAAGTAATTAGGTATAGAAAATAAATCAAGATGAAAGCAAAAATTAAAAGTTTGGAAGATTTACAAGGAGAAATAATTCGTCTTTCGCTACAAAAGCATGAGCAGGAAAAGTTTCTTGAGAATCAGTTTTTCTTGTTAAAGAACAAGATTGAAGCTCCTGTTCGTATTTTTAATTCGATAACTTCTTCTATTCCTGGCGTTGGTTTTGCGACGGATTTAGTAAAAAATGCTTTCTCTAAAAACCCTGATATATCTTCTGGCGATTTGTTTACTCGAATTGCGCGCATTGGAGTCCCTTTATTGTTGAACCGTACTGTTTTAAGAAACTCCGGTTGGTTGAAAAAAGCATTGTTACTTCTAGTATCAGAAACAGCTGCCGGACAGGTTACTAAGGATACTGTATCTGGTGCATTGAATAAGTTTGCTAAATTTATCCGCCCCAAAAAGAAAAAGTATAAAAAACCAATAATTACAGAATTGGATGTTTTTGAAGATGCTCCTGAAGATCATATTTTAGGAATATAAATTTTCGACTTTTTAATTTTGTACTGCATATCCCTTTTATTGAAGGGATTTTTTGTTTTTAATAATGTTTACTCTCATCAAGATGATTATATGTTTTCCTTTTTATTATAAAATATTGAATTACTGCTAATATAAGATTATTTTTGCACCTTAATATTTGATTATGGGTAAGGATAAGTTACGCAAATTTGCAGAAGTTGCTACATTCAAAAATGTGGTACAATTGGATGCGGGTAAAGAATATAAAGGGCAGTGGTCTTCAAAGTTTTTTGGGAATGACAAACCTCTTGTTTTAGAATTAGCTTGTGGTAAGGGTGAATATACTGTTAATCTCGCCAAAATGTTTCCTGAACGAAATTTTATAGGTATTGATTATAAGGGCAATCGAATATGGCGCGGTGCTAAAACTGCTTTGGAAGAAGGGATTGATAATGTTGGATTTTTACGTATTCAGATTGAAACGATTTTAGAGCATTTTGCAGAGGATGAGATTTCAGAAATTTGGATAACATTTCCTGATCCTCAACCTCAAGATTCTAGAGAGAAGAAACGACTTACGAACCCTACTTTTTTAGAAAGATATAAAACGATTTTAAAAGAAGATGGTATCATGCATCTGAAGACGGATAGTGATTTTTTCTTTGATTATACTGTTGAGCAGATTGATCTTTTAAACTTAACTAAATTTAAAGAGACAAAAGATTTGTATAATTCTGATTTGGTAGATGAGGTGCTTTCTATCAAAACTTATTATGAGAGAAAGTACCTTGCGGTTGATAAAAGTATTAATTACGTGCAATGGACGTTTAAGAAATAAGTGATTCTTCTCTTATAGGGTAATAATTAGGTTAATTCCTAGAAAAGCAAAGCTTTGGCGTGTTTGATGTCAGGGCTTTTCTTTTTTAGGAATTGTTTGTTTGGTCATTTACAATAGTGTAATGTATTGTTAATGATAGGGCAATAAGCGTTGGCTAATATTGCAACAACAAATTGATTTATTAACTTAATTAAACTACAAGATGAATCGCTACTTTTCGTTAGCACATTTATTCTTAGCATTATTTTGTTTCTCTAGTTGTGGTAAAGATTCTTTAATAGGGAAGAAAGAATATGATCCTACTAAAGAGCTTGTATTGACAACGTTTCAGCCTTCAGAAGGTGGTGCTCGTGACAAGATATTGTTAAATGGTGAAAATTTTGGGACTGACCCTCAAAAAATTAAAGTTTACTTTAATAACGCTCGAGCGACTGTTGTTTCTTCGAGTGGAAATCGTATTTATGCTATTGTACCCAGAATGCCTGGAGCAAATCCAAAAATTTCGGTTGTTGTTGGAAATGATTCTGTTGTTTATGATACTAACTATACATACCATACACAAGCTTTAGTAAGTACTGTGACGGGGAATGGTATAAAGTCTTTTACTCCAGGTACATTGTCGGAGGCAACGGTATATGGAAAGTATTTAGAGTTGGATCGTGAAGGTAATATTTTTATGTCATGGCGAGATGGAAATACAGCAGGTAAGTCTGCTGCAACCTTTGGAGTTGCTAGAATTAATGAAGCTGAGAACATTGTTACCCCTTTGATACAATCCGAAGCAACAGGTAGAGTTTTGTTTGCAAATGGGTTAACGGTTGATAGATCGACCGGTGTGCTGACTGCTGCTCACGAGTCTGTACAGGAGGTGATGTTTACGTTTGATCCTAAAGAAGCTTGGTATCCCCGTCAACGAAATGCAAAATATTCTCCTTCAGATTATGCATCTATAGTCGTTAATGATCGTTATAAGAACTTCATAACTTTTTCGCCTTGGGATGGTAATTTATATACTCGTTTTCGAGATGGAAAAGTTGCGCGTATAAATCCGCTAACCCTCGAAGCGACCATAGTACATCAAGGACCTTATGGCTCACAGTATGGTCAAGCTATAAATCCAGCTAAACCTTGGGAGCTTTATATCACCTTACATTCTAATGCTACTCCTATTGAATTTAGACAGGGTATTATGGTTCTAGATTTACGAGATCCTAATGGGACAGGTGGATTCAAAAGGTTGAATGCGCCTGGAGGGTCGGCTTTTAAAGATGGTCCTATTCGTGATGCATTATTTAACCTTCCAAAAGATATTAAGTTCGATAATGATGGAAATATGTTTGTGGCAGATTATGGTAATCATTGTATTCGAATGGTATCTCCAGATGGGGTAGTAACGACTGTTGCTGGCCAACCTGGCACGGCAGGCTTTAAAGATGGGGGTCCTGCGGAATCACTTTTTAATCAACCTTGGGGTGTTGCAGTGAATGAATTGGGGCATATCTATATTGCTGATTGGAGTAATGCCAGAATACGTAAGCTTGTTATCGAATAATAATACTATCCTAAAAATGAAAACAATATATTTTATATCGTTTCTAGTGTTAACGATATTTATCCAACCATTCAAAACTATTGCTCAACAAAACAAAGAGTTTTTGATTTCGGGAGTAGTGGTTGATCAAAATGAGAAACCTTTACCCAATGTATCTATATATGTCAAAGATAAACCATCTATTGGCTACTCAACGAATACTTCAGGACAATTTAGAATTAAAGCTATCTATGGGGATAAGCTTGTGTTTAGTTCTGTTGGTTTTGAACCTCAAGAATATTTGGTAATTGCTGATGATTCTAATTTGAAAATTACATTGGCGGAAGATAATGCAGTTATTGATGAAGTAGTCGTTGTCGGTCTTGGTAATGTACAACGGAAAATTAGCTCCGTTGGTGCTATAACTACAGTTGATACTAAAGACTTGCAAAGTCCAGCACCTTCAATAACGAATTTGCTTGGCGGAAGAGCAGCTGGTGTAATTTCAATGCAAACTAGTGGAGAACCAGGGAAAAATGTTGCAGACTTTTGGATTAGAGGTATCGGAACTTTTGGTGCAAATAATAAAGCTTTAGTTTTGATTGATGGTTTAGAAGGTGATTTAAGTACCATTGATCCTGCAGATATTGAGAGTTTTTCTATTCTAAAGGATGCTTCTGCAACAGCTGTATATGGTGTCCGTGGGGCTAATGGCGTGGTGCTTGTGACGACAAAGAGAGGATTGGTCGATAGAATCCAGTTAACAGCTCGAGCTAATACAACATTATCTTTGCTAAATAGACTACCAAAGTACGTAGATGCTTATCAATATGCCTTACTTGCTAATGAGGCCAATATTGTTCGAGGTAATTCGGCTTTGTACAATCAAACAGAATTGGGCATAATTGAAGACGGCTTGGATCCTGATTTATATCCTAACGTTAATTGGCAAGATGAAATTTTGAATAAACACTTTTGGTCTAATAGTTATTACGTTAGTGGGAGAGGAGGGAGTGAAGTAGCTCGTTACTTTTTATCGCTTGGAAGTAAAAATCAAACTGCAGCATACAAAGTAGACAAAAATTCTGTCTACAGCTCTAATGTAGGTTTTAATTCCTATACCTATCGCATAAATTTAGATGTTAATTTAACAAAGTCTACAAAAGTATTTTTAGGTTCGGATGGATACTTGTCCAGTCATTCTCAACCAGGTATAGCTAACACTGATTATATTTGGGGTGCGCAGTCGAGATTAACACCATTAAGTATTCCTACGATATTTTCTAATGGTCTTTTACCAGGCCGTGGTTCAGGAGACCAATCTTCTCCTTATGTAATGATTAATAGGACTGGTAAGGCGACAGATGAACAGTATAGAGGTAAAACTACATTAGCCCTTAATCAAGATTTAGCATCAGTTTTAGATGGCTTGAAATTTCGAGTGCAAGGAGCTTATGATATATATAGTTACTTTTCTGAAATAAGATATATTCAGCCAGCATTATACAATGCCTTAGGAAGGGCTGCAGATGGGTCATTAATTACTATACAGACCGTTCCAGAACAAAAGGCTAATTACAATAAGTCGACTAGACAGTTTAGAAAATATTTTTTTGAGTCTGTCCTGAATTATGATAAAGTGTTTAATAGTGTTCACCGTACCTCGGCATTATTATATTATTATCTAAGTGATGAGAAGGATACTAGAAATGCCATAGGAAATTTGGAAGCTATTCCTTTACGCTATCAGGGTGTATCTAGTCGCTTTACATATGGTTATGATGATACCTATTTGATAGATGCAAATTTTGGGTATACTGGATCTGAGAATTTTCAACCAGGTAGACAGTATGGTTTTTTCCCTTCTGTAGCTTTAGGATGGGTGCCAACGAGTTATGATCTAGTGAAGGATAAAATGCCATGGTTAAATTATTTCAAAATTCGTGGCTCTTATGGTTCTGTAGGAAATGACCGTATATCTGCTGTTCGATTTCCTTACTTAACCAAAGTGTCTCAAGAAACTCCTTTCGGTGGCCCAGTTTGGGGTGTCAGTGGTATAGAAACTATCCAAGAAACACGTATTGGTGCAGACAATTTGGCTTGGGAAAGAGCCATAAAATCAAATATTGGTTTTGAAGGTAAACTATTGAATAATCGTATAGATTTTGTAGTTGACTTTTTTAAAGATCAACGTAATGGTATTTTTCAACAAAGGGTTCAGGTGCCAGATTATGTAGGTGTTATTTCAAATCCATACGCTAATGTAGGACGTATGGTTAGTTCTGGTGCAGATGGGAATATTTCTTACAAGGGAAAAGTGAATTCAGACTTTGATTATACCATTCGTGGTAACTTTACATATGCAACCAATAAGGTTTTGAATTGGGAGCAAGCTTACTTAGAGTATTCATACCTTGAATATAACGATTTCCCTCACAAATCTATTCGTGGCCTGCAGGCTATAGGATTATTCAAAGATGATGACGACATCAAATATAGCCCTCAACAAACATTTGGAGCTGTATTGCCAGGGGATATTAAGTATAAGGACGTAAATGGTGATGGAATCATCGATAATTTGGATCGTGTTCCATTGACACATAATGATGAATTACCATTGTTTATGTATGGTCTTGGTGGTGAAGTCCGCTATAAAAATCTATCTGTAGGTATATTATTTAAAGGTACTGGTAGTAGTCCTTTTTTCTATGGAGGTATAGGTTATCGTCCATTTTATGAAGGCGCTTTAGGTAATGTATTAGATATCGTCGCAGACCCATCTAATCGTTGGATCCCGATGGATTTTGCTCTAGCTAATGGTATTGATCCTAGCTTGGCTGAAAATCCTAATGCGATGTTTCCAAGATTATCTTATGGAGGTAGTGCTAATAATAATCAGACTTCTACTTTTTGGCAAGGAGATGCAAAGTATCTACGCTTACAAGAGATTAGTGTAAGTTATAATGTCAGTCCAAACTTTTTAAAACGTGTGGGTATTAACTCCTTGGATCTACAGTTTGTAGGAAACAATTTATATACATGGGATAGTGTAAAGATTTTTGACCCAGAACAAGCAAGGTTTAATGGACGAAGATATCCCATCCCGTCAACCTACTCTCTTCAAGTCTATGTTAATTTTTAAGATTAAAAGAAACCACTTTTTGTAATGAAAGCATTAACCCTAAAGAATATTATTAGAATGGCTATACTGTTAACTGTATTGTCATCCACTTCGTGCAAGGATTATTTGAATATTGATAATTATTTTGATGATGAATTTAAGATTGACTCAGCATTTAGTAGTACTCGTAATATAGAAGCTTATATGTGGGGAGCAGCAGCTCTTTTCATCGATGAGTCCAATACTATACGTTATGCTTATACCCCTGGCCCCATGGCTACTGATGAGGGACTTAATGGCTTGACAAATGCTAATGGTACAGGTAATATTTATCATGGTATGGACTTTGCGACTGGACGCATTACGCCAGATTTTTATGGAGAAGGAGCCCAAAACTTAAATCAATGGGGACGATATTATAAGATTATTCGTAAGTCTAATAATGTTCTAAATAACCTAGATGTTCCCAAGGATTTGACGTATACAAATCGCGCTAAAATTGAAGGGTATGCTCGATTTATAAGAGCCTACGCTTATTATAATTTACTATTAGATTTTGGGCCACCAATCTTATTAGGTGATGAAGTCGTAAATACTAATGAAGAGCTGGCGTATTATGATCGGGAACGTGCCACTTATGATGAGGCGATGGAATATATTTGTTCAGAGTTTGAGTCGGCAGGTCGATTGTTACCCAAAGATGTGGGGGTATTAGATTTTGGTAAGCCTACTAAAGGTGCTGCATATGCTTTAATAGCGCGATTAAGGTTGATGCATGCAAGCCCTCTGTTTAATGGAGGTCGTTCGGCGAATTCTTATTACGGTTCATGGATTAGAAAATCAGATGGAGTGAATTATGTTTCTCAAAAGTACGAAGAAAAGAGATGGGCTATTGCAGCAGCAGCAGCTAAAAGAGTTATGGATATGGGGCAATATCAACTCTATACGGTCGCAGCTGAGGATTATACCGCCTCTCTGCCATTAGGTGTCACCTCAGATCCTAATTTTTACAATACTTTTCCAAATGGCGCAAATGGTATTGATGCCTTTAAATCCTATTCAGATATTTTTACTGGAGAGGCTTATCCCGCTGTAAATAAAGAGTTTATTTGGGCAAGAAATACCTCTTACTTAAATACGACTATTAATCAAGGAGCATTCCCTCCTTCACTGGGAGGTTGGGGACGTTTCTGTGTGACTCAAAAGGTAGTTGACTCCTATTTGATGGATGATGGGCGTTCAAAAGAAGAAGCGACGGTTGATGGGTATTACTCTGAAACTGGTTTTACTTCTCAAGCTCGTCATTTTTCGGGATACCCATTACATGCAGGAGTGTATAATATGTATGCCAACAGGGAGATGCGGTTTTATGCATCTATCGGATTTAATGGAGCTGTTTGGCAAAACTTGAGTGTTGTTTCTAAAAACAATCATGTCGCAGATTACTTTTATCAAGGTGCTGATGGCCGTGGAGGAGTTACAGCATCGTCTCCTAACTACCCGATTACTGGGTATGTAATAAAGAAGTATAATCACCCCATGGATGCTTTATCTGGTACTGGAGCGCGGACTATTAATAAGGCTTATTCGATTATCCGATATGCTGAAATCTTGATGATTTATGCTGAGGCATTAAATAATTTAACAACAAGTCATACTATCGAATTGGATGGGGTGTCCTATACCTTAAGTAGAGATGTGGAAGAAATAAAAAATAAGTTTAATCTAGTTCGTTACCGTGCAGGTTTACCAGGAATTTCGGATCATGAATTAAATAACCCAACTCTAGTACAAAAAAGTATAGAGAGAGAGAGAATGGTAGAATTTCTATGGGAGAATCTTCGCTACTATGATGTTAGAAGATGGGGAATCTATGAAGAGACCGAACGAGAACCGATGAGTGGTATGAATCCAGACGGCTCAACTCCCGAGTCATTTTATCGTCGCGTAATACCGGGTTCCTCTAATTTTTTGAAAAGGGAAGTAAATAAAAAATTAGTATGGTTGCCTATTCCTAGAGCAGAGTTAAGAAGATTGCCTTCTGTCGTTCAAAATCCAGGTTATTAATGTTAAAAAATAATTAAAGATGAAGAATAATTTAATATGGCTACTTGTTTTTAGTGCTTTTATATCATCATGTCAAGATAAAGAGGTTTTTGAACAAGAGATGTATAAGAATGTAGTAGCTTTAATCAGCAGCTCCTATCATAACACATTTGAAGAAGTCGTGTCATTATCCGAAGATGAAGTAACTGGATATATCTCCGCATCCGTAGGCGGTTCCTATGCACCACAAGAAGATATTATCATATCTTTAGCCGAAGATAATGAAGCATTCGATCGATATAATTGGTCATTGTATGATGCAGACACAAAGTTATATGCAAATTTGTTATCTAAAGATAAGTATAATATTCCCGACTATAACCTAATAATTCGTGCAGGAGAAAGAACGGGACGTACTATAGTAAAACTAAAACCTGAAGGTCTTTCTCCTGATTCAACTTATTTTATAAGTCTTAAGGCTTTAAGTAAAGATGGAGTAGAGTTAAATGATAAAAAGAAGAATATATTGTACAAGGTGCTAATTTATAATCAATATGCTTCTCAAGCTGTAAACTCTTATTATACAATGTCTGGTCTACAGAATGGTGCAATTACTGCTGGTAGTAAGCAGTTATATCCATTAACAAAGAATAGTGTACGTGTTATCGCTGGAACCGAATCATTCGCTAATAATATTAATAGTATAGCTAATACATCTATGATACTAGAGATTGGATCGGATAACTCTGTTACAATAAAGCCATATAAGAATATTAATATTATACAACTAGATGGAGATTCTAGATATCCTAATACTTTCCAAGTGGAAGAGATATTTGGACGGAAATTTAATGTATTTTTATTATCCTATCAGTATAAGGTAGGTAATACTACAAGAGTAATGCAAGAAGAATTGAGAATGGAAATAAAATAGCATAAAAAAGATGCCCCATCAATTGTTGGGGCATCTTTTTTATGCTTCTACTTTTTCTTTCGGAGGAAAATTTTTATGTTTTCTTTTAGAAATTTTTTCTGCATTAACGGGCTGAGGAATTTTGACATAATAACCTGTTCCATCGTATTCTCTTTTATCTGGGACAGATTGACATTCTACAGAACAGCAGCCTTCTAACTCCCAACCGCATTCATCACACTGAGTAAAGTGCTCATTACATTTGGCATTCGCACAATTTATCATCTTATTTGTAGTCTTACCACAATTTTTACACGTCGAGATGATAGTAGGGTTGACAGAATTAACGGGAACCTTTACTCGATTATCGAATACATAACAGTCTCCTTCAAAATCTTTACCGCCGGCTTCCTTTCCGTATTTGATAATGCCTCCATGTAATTGGTAGACTTCTTCAAAACCTTCTTTTAATAATAAAGCAGAAGCTTTTTCACATTTGATACCTCCAGTGCAATAGGTTAATATTTTCTTACCTTTTAGATGTTGTAGTTCCTTGACTTTCTCTGGGAATTCGCGAAAATTGTCTATATCTAATGTCACTGCATTTTTAAAATGTCCCAAATTATGTTCGTAATTTGAGCGAACATCTAATATGACTACGTCCTCTTGATCTTTCATTGCTAAAAAATCCTTAGGCTCTAAGTGAATACCAGTTTGTTTAGTTGGATCGATTTCTTTAGGGTCACGCAGGCCAGAATGTACTATTTCGGCTTTGTATCTGCAGTGCATTTTGATAAATGAGGGTTCCTCTACATTATCAATTTTGAATTCGGTATGATTAAACCTTCCATCTGCATAAATAGCATCCATGTAAGCTTTACATGCTTCAGGTGTTCCGGATACAGTTCCATTAAGACCTTCATCAGCTACGATAATACGACCTACAAGGCCTAAAGATTTACAAAATTCTAAGTGATCTGCAGCAAATTGTTCTGCATTTTCGATTGGGCTGTAACAGTAGTACAGCAATGTTTGATATGATGTCATATGGCATTGATACCGCTGCAAACGGCGTTTAATGTAATTATTTAATAATACAAAGATACATAATCTCTAATAAATCAGCATTATTGTATTTTATTTTTTAATGAGTGGACGTAGTAAGTACTCTAGACCATTTAATTACATAAAGTGTTGCTAACTGAATACCTAATTTTCTGGTAGGGAATCCTTTAGTATGATACCGTACAAGATACGGTTCTGGAAGATGACAAAGGAGTATACCTTTGTATTTGCCGTAGGGCATCTTTGTATTCGCTAATTAGCATTCTGTTTTTTACATATATAAGAGCGCTCTTTCAGACTTTGTCTATGTTTTTTCTGAGACGTACCTCCCACGAGATAATGTGCCACAAAGGTATTAATGAATGTAAATAGGTAGCAAATTAAATGCTACCCATTTGTAATATTCTACTTAATCTTACCATCTACGAATTTCGCATCAAGATATTCTTTCTTTATTTGTGGATTGTCGTTTCATAAAGCTTTTTTCCTTCATGATTGATGATTTTAACACATAAGCGTTTATCATCTACTGCAAAATACATGAAACCATAATCAGCGGCTGCAAATCTGCTTATTTTGAGATCTGACTTGATAGGTGTCACCTCTGATCCTGATCCTGAAATGAATTGATGAAAGTGCTTCTGTTCAACTGTAATATGTTGTAAAGAATGATCATGGCCAGATAGGTATACATCTACTTTATTTTTTTGCAGTATATCCTCCAAAACTGTCCTAACCGCTAATGTATCGTAATTATTAGTACGAGGACCAACCGTGTAAATCGGATGATGACCAACCACAATTTTCCACTTTATTTCTGGATTTTGAGTTGCGAGTAGTTTATCTAGCCATTCCAATTGCTTTTCGGGCTGTTGACCTGCAACATGAGGTCCATATTCACTGTTTTTATAAAACTCAGGTATTAAAGGATTGGTATCAATAAATGCTATTAAAACTTCCCCTTTTCCTTTGAGATTGAATACCTTGCTATAATAACGAGCTGGCATTTTCCAGCGCCTACTAACTTTAGTGTAACGTACTTGTGCATCAGGATCAGACTTATAATCATGATTTCCTAAGATTGGATACCAATCCCACTGCAAAGCAAAATCTGTATAGATATTTTCAAAAGAATAATACCATAAAGGGTCATGTTCACTAATTACGCCGCTAGGATAAAAATTATCTCCAGTGGATATGATAAAGTCATTTGGATTATTTGTTACCCAATTGCCCATCTGTTTAGCTACTTGCAGTTGATGGTCAGCTCCATTACGTCCCCAATCGCCTATTGCTACAAAATGTAATAAACCTTCGTTCGTTAAATTAGATCGTCCATCAATATCTTCACTATCAATATTTGTGATGATATTTGGTGATGCTAGCTTTCCAAGTGAAGAACCTGCAATACTAGTTCCTATTGCGCTAGTAATTGTGTTTTTTAAAAATTGTCTTCTCCTCATGTTTTAATTAACGTATCCAGGATTTTGTTTCCAAATATTGTTTAAGTTGAGAACTGTCGTAGGAACAGGGAAGATTCGTCTGAATTTTTCTGTATAGCTGGCTGCATATAAATCCCTGAAGCCCCATTTGTCTTCAAACTTTCCATAGCGAATAAGATCATTACGTCTCCAAGATTCATCTGCAAATTCTCTGGCACGTTCATCCAATAAATCTTGTAATGTAGGAGCTGTAGTTAATAATGGGGCTTTAACATATGAGCGTATTTGATTGACTAAGCTCATTGGTGTTTCACCATTTGTCGCAGATGCCCCACGTAAAATGGCTTCAGCTTTCATTAATAAAATGTCTGCATATCTAAAAATTGGAACATCATTACTTTGATTGCGTTGGTGAGCAGAAGTCACATTGACATCCATATAAAATTTAATAGATCTGTATCCCATAGATCGACCTTTTTGATCATTTCCAACATTAAGTGTAGCTGCTCCATCTGGGCGAAGAACAATGTCTCTGGTGATATCCAATTGCCAATCAAATTGCGCGTCTGCATCTGCACCCACGTAATCTTGGTCTATGCCTTTTTTTGAAGTACGAATTAAAAATGGTCTAGTTCTGTCTTCTTGATAATTACTCCAATAATATTGCTTTCCTCCAATATATGAAGCGTTGCGTTCGTCTCCTGGTAAATTGAATTTATCTAAATAAGTGGGTAATACACGGAAAGTTCCTCCCACACTCTGCGGTAGATTTGCGAATTGATTTTGTGCGCTACGATGTATCCAAAAGCGTGCAAATGTCATTCCTTGCTGACTTTCTTTATCAAATGGCATTACAAAAATGAAATCTTTGATTTGAGGACCATTATCTGGGCGAAATTTTTCTAAGAATTTGTGACTAGTTAGGTTAAATTGATTGGAAGCTATGATATTATCGCACATTTTTACTACTTCCTGTAGTTTTTCGTTTGATGCGATGGGGGTATAATCTTCTACATTTTGTGCAGTATACACCGACCAATTTAAATATAGCTTCGCGAGTAAAGCCTCAGCCATATATTTGGTTACTTTTCCGTATGTACTAGAGTTTACAGTTGTTGGTAACTTGTCTTTTATTTCAAGTAATTCCGACTCAATGAATCGGCATACTTCCGGTCTTGGAGATCTGTCTGGTTGAACCTCGACTCTACCTTTTAGTATAGGAGCCGCTCCAAAATTATCCATCAAAATAAAATGATAGAATGCACGCATTGCCCGAATAGGAGCTGCAATATCAGCTTCATCATTATTAATAATGGTTAATACATTATTGCTATTTACTATCCC
The DNA here is from genome assembly GCA_947630335.1 of uncultured Sphingobacterium sp. Taxonomy (GTDB): domain Bacteria; phylum Bacteroidota; class Bacteroidia; order Sphingobacteriales; family Sphingobacteriaceae; genus Sphingobacterium. The sequence continues at coordinate 19,961 of CANRHE010000001.1, read as the reverse complement.
GACAATGGCAGAATTCCACATATTGGTTAACATATTGTTATCTGCATTCCAATTGTGGACATGAAATTGTCTATATTGCCCTCCATCATACCAATCTGACCCCATAGATACGCTTACTGCTTCGTCTGCTGATAAGGATTGTACCATCCAATGATCTCTACCTAAGGCTCCGCGATAAGCAGTATACACATCTGCAGAAATTGCTTCAGCGGCGCGCTCATTATCTGGAAATTCAGTAAATTGTGATTTGATGTCAACATCTAAGTCTGTGCAGCTCCATATTGTAAATGATAAAGCTGTGAAAACAAAAGGTTTGATTATATGTCTCATTTTATAGTATTCAATTAATAAATTAAAAATTAATATTTGCTCCAAACATGAAGGTGCGCGTGCGTGGGTAAGTCTGTCTATTATCAATACCTGGTTCTAATCCTCCCAAATTCACTTCCGGATCTAATCCTTTATACTTTGTAAATACATAAGGGTTATTAACTGTTAATGCAAGACGAATGTTTTTAATATGGGATCCTATATTTTTGATTATATAACCCAAAGAAAGAGTTGAGATGCGCAAATAATCACCAGATTCTAAATAGCGATCCGACAAATAATGGGCATTGATATCTGTAGGCTTTTGGGTACTCGTTACCTCTGATAAGATATTTTTGTTTCCTGCATTACCAACTATGTTTGAGTGTCTAGCTCGTGTACCATTCATAATCTTTCCACCAAATACTCCTTGAAACAACATAGTTGCGCTCCATTGTCTGTAAGCGAAAGAATTGTTCCAGCCCAACGTAAATTTAGGGAGTGCTGTACCGATAAACGTTCTATCTTTAAGTTCTGGCGTAGTGGTTGTTTCTCCTGTTCGCTTTCCCATATCTTCATCACGAACATAAAATGTGGATACACCATCTTCATTATATCCGGCCCATTCCCAAGTATAAAACTGTCCGATAGCATATCCTTCCATTAGACGTTGTTGATTGGCATTCGAATGTCCAGCGCCATCCAAATACGCTAATTCGATGAATTGCGAAGAGAATCTCTCATTGGAAATTGATTTGACTATATTTTTGTTGTGAGAGAGGTTAATTCCGGAATTCCAAGTGAAAAATTCTGTTTTAGCAGGAATTGTATTAAGGCTAAATTCAATACCCCTATTATTTATTTTTCCAATATTGGCTGTTAGATATCCAGAAGGATATATGACGGGCGATACAGCGAAGCTATATATCAAATCACTGGTATTCTTATCATACCACTCCACAGATCCATTTATACGATTATTCAACAGAGAGAAGTCTACGCCCACATTTAACATATCCGTGCGTTCCCATTTTAAGTTGGGATTAGAATCTCTCAGGGCTTTGAGTGTACGTACTATTTGACCCAAGCTGTTTTCAAAATCTGTTACAGATGCGCCATATACCGATCTTGCGGTAAATACATCGAAGCCTAAGGAGTTACCGCTGGACCCATATCCAGTTCGTAGTTTTAATTCATTAATAACATTGTTGTCTTTCAGAAAGTTTTCTTCCGAAATTTTCCATGCTGCGGATATTGAAGGAAATGTACCCCAACGATTGTTTACACCAAATGCTGATGAGCCATCACGGCGTAATGTTCCTTGAATTATATACTTGTTGTCAAATATATAATTCAATCTAGAATATAAAGAAATCATACGTAAAGTCGATAAGTAGTAGCCTCCAAATCCATTTCTGTTGATTACATTAGCCATTCCAGGATTATAATAGGTAAGATCGTCGCCATAGAAGTCAGAAACAGAAAGTTGTATTCCATCATTGTTATCTGCTTGTTCCCAGGAGTACCCTATTAATGCACTTATTTTATGTATGTTAAATGTTTTATCATAGGATAAGTTTGTTTCAAGGACTTTACGCTGATCTTCAACAGCTGCTCTAGTCGCTCTACCATTCATATTACGGGCGATCATCGATAGTGAGCTGTTGTATTCATTGAAGTTATATTGCTTATTTTGCAAAGACAGATCTAAATTGTATTTCAAACCATCAAAAATTTGATAACCTAACTTTGCATGACCTTGAATTATCTTTGTCTTTGATGAAATAATATTTTCCTCAATCAATGAAACAGGGTTAGCATATTGTGATCTAGGGGTATTTTCAAACCAAGTTCCGTCATCATTTTTAAGTGGCGAATATGGAAGATAATAATACATAGCATCAAATACACTTAATCCTTGGCCTAGTGCTGGTACGTTATTCTGCTTTGTTAAACTGACATTTATATTGAATGAAACTTCTAATTTATCATTCATGGCTTTTGATTGCAGGTACCCTCGCCCAATTTGACGTCCCAGGTCTGTACCCTTTATTACTCCTTGGTTGTTAAATGTATTGATGCTTGCACTATATTTCGTTTTCTCATTACCTCCCAAAATCGAAATATTATGATTATGTGAGATCCCTAATCGACTTACCTCTTTTTGCCAATCCGTATCGGCTCCTGTATCATCAACAGGCTCCATTGAGAAGCCGTTATCGTTTATATAAGATCTATACTGTTGGGCATTCATCATTTCTAACCGTTTAGCAATCTTATCCACAGCGAAATAGCCATCATAATTTATAGCAGATTGACCTGTTTTTCCTTTTTTAGTCGTTACAATTATAACACCATTTGCTGCTTTGGAACCATATATCGCTGTAGCGGAAGCGTCGCGTAGTACATCTATGCTCTCAATATCTTGTGACGAAACAAGAGCCAAAGATGCACCAGGCACACCGTCAATAACATAATAAGGCTCGGTTGCCTCACCTGAACGTAAACTGGATGAACCACGTAGGGTTACAGATGGAGTCGCATTCGGATTGCTATTGTTATTGGAGATTACTAGTCCGGGTACTTTTCCTTGTAAAAGTTGACCGACATTACTGAATACGCCAGTGTTTAGGTCTTCGGATTTAATCGATGTGATAGATCCTGTAAGATCTTTTTTGTGAGTCACGCCGTACCCGATGTAGACTTCATCAATATTTTGATTACTCTTTTTCAATTTGACACTCAACGCAATTTGTTGTCCATTTTTAATAGTATATCCTGACAGTGTATCGTTTTGATACCCTACACTACTAAAAATAAATTTATAAGGTCCTCCTTCAGGTAAATTACTGAATGTAAATAATCCCTTATTTGACGAACTAGTGCTGAAGGTATTACCAGTAGTGGTATACAATGCCTTAATACTTACTCCAGAAAGAAGTTGTCCATTTTCATCTTGAATAGCTCCTTTAACTTGCTCTTGTTGTGCATAAAGAAGGTGTGTGCCAAATAATGTGAGAATGATCAGTGCCATCCTTGGCCATGTGTTTAATTGTTTTTTAAGCATGTTTATATCCTTAATTTTGGTTTTCCTTTAGTATTTTTACATTGTGGATGTAATAGATCCCATTTACACTTTTATGCCATTCTAGGTTGTTAATTAAACAGATAATCTGTAAGGCATCTTCTAAATTTTCTGAACTTGAATCTACAGTTCCGGTAAAAGTTATATGTTCAAGTGATTTATCTTCAATAATAATTTGTGTTTTATAAAGACTACTTAATAAATTGACAACCTCAGGAAGAGGCATTTTATCCATTTTTACAATTGATGCTGTAAATTCATTCGATATTTTTTCAACAGGTTTATTCTTATTTAAAGCGGAAGGATTTATACGGCTAAACTGCTGGTTTGTGTTGTTAAGAATGAGTTTTTCACCTCTATTACTTAGGTATATTTTATCAAATTTTGATTCTACATTTGCAGAAGTAATAACGATTTTCCCGCTATGTAAAGTAACTGTGGTATTACGTTCCTTTTGAAAAGCATCAATCGTGAAAGACGTACCTAGTGCTGTAGTTTTTGTATGATCACTCCAAACACTGAATGGTCTATTTGAATCTTCAGTTACTTTAAAATAAGCCTTACCAATTAAGCGTATATCTCGATGAGTCGCAGGGAAGTTTTCTGGATAGCTAACCTGTGAGTACGGATAAATTTTGACTTTTGATGAGTCTGGTAATGTTATCCATTTTATTCTTTTGTCTGTATTGATTGCTGTTAGCCAAATATCTTCTTGGAGTACGGGCGCTCTAGTTAATGCGATAGCTTCAATATTTCTTTCAGTCTGCTTATTAAGATGATGTTGATAGAAGACCCAAGAAAAACAAACCATCAGACAAGCAGCCGTTCCATACTTGATAATGTTATAGATTTTATATTTTTTGTCTCGTTTGTCAAATTCTTCAATAGTGTTTTTAACAATTTGAGCCTTTATTGTATTATATATTTTATCCGACGGTAGATCTTTATTGTCCTCAGATTTATAATTATCCCATAGCTCGCTATCCAGCAATTGGTTAACTATTTTTTCCTGATTACGCCAAACTGACTTTTTTAATTCTTTATTGGTTAGCTTTTTCTTGTCCTTCATAAATATATTACGTTTGTCGAGGACTCAACCCTAGGTCTATATTAATTTTTAACATTATAATATTTTTAGATTTTATTAAATGAAGCTAAAAATAGGATATAGGGGTAATTAGAATGGAAAATTGTAGATCATAAAAGATCGAGTTCCGAATTTTTTATAAGGGATAATAAATAATATTCTTAAAAACTGAATAAGTAAGTATTCGCTATAACATTATAGAGTATAGATGCTGCTTGAGTTGTGCTAAAGCTTTGGTAATATGTTGTTCAACGGATTTGGTAGATATATTTAATCTCTGTGCAATTTCCTTATGGGTTAAACCTTGTTTTCTACTTAGCTTGAAGACTAGACGTCTCACAAGTGGCATATTTGCTATATCTTTTTCTATAAGGCACATAAGATCTTTACTTTCTAGTGCCTTTATTAAGTTATCGGTAAACGGCGTCACTGCTGCTTCACCTTCGTATTTGAATCGATTTGCTTCTTTACGAAGTTCATCAATCATAACTTGTCTTGCCATACCAAATAGCTGTACATTTATTGCTATTGATGGATTTAATTTGGCTCTATTTTTCCAAACCTTTATAAATGTAAGCTGAGTTACTTCTTCTGCTATAAATTCGGATTTAGTACGTTGAAGTATAAAGCCGTAAATTTCTCGATGAAAATTCTGATATACCTGCGAAAAAGCTTGGTTGTTATCTTCTTGTATAGACTCAATTAGATTCATCACAAGGCGAAATTAGCTAGATATGTTTAATTAAAAGTTTATTATATATTAACAAAACATCAATTTTTAAAATGATTAATTAAGAAAATACTATTCATAGAAATTATTTTTTACGTAATTCTACAATTAGAAATTTCTTACTCCGTCAATTTTTTTAATGAAGTTAATTTATATCGTTTATATATTGGTTCTGTCATCAAATCCTGACTGAAAAGGCTTTGATCTTAGTTAAAGATATGAATTTATTGATCAAGACAAAAATTAACACCTAAAAATGATACTAGTAAGTATTATAATAACATTTTATTAGAAAGATTTGAATGTGATTTATACAATTAAATTTCTTCTGACTTTGACATAAAAATATCAGGTATTTTACAAGCTCAAGTTAATTAGTTGTCAATATTTTTATTTTTTGATTTTTGGGTGTCCTAAGATATTTTTAAGCTATATTTATTACATCTATGGCAGAAAGAAGCCTACTAAAAGTGGGATTCTAAGTATACAAATTATTAGTAAAATTTCAGGGGGGTAAAAATACTAAAAACTATTGGTAGCCTCTAGTCCTGATATAATCGAGGGGAAACGATGGATTGAAGTCCAAAATTGCCAGGTTGATATGTTAATAGAACATACTAAAATAGCAGAATAAGAAAGGGTCGTTAAATACTACTTATCAAATTTAGATAATAAACTATAAAAGTAAAGCTACGATGCAGCGGAAAATTAATAACTCGAACTATGTTATTTACTGAAAGCTAAAAGTTAATTACTAAGCCAATTTAATATAAAATTTGTCTTGAGTATCAAAGTCAGGAATAAATCAGCATTATTGTATTTTATTTTTTAATAAGGGGACGTAGCAAGTACTCTAGACCATTTAATTTAATTTCATAAAGTGTTGCTAACTGAATACCTAATTTTCCGGTAGGGAATCCTTTAGTATGATACCATACAAGATACGGTTCTGGAAGATGACAAAGGAGTATACCTTTGTATTTGCCGTAGGGCATTTTTGTATTAGCTAATTCTATAAGAATGTTAGGATTAAATAAATTATTCTCTTGTTTTTCCATATTTTATACGATGAATGAATAATCTATAAGCAATTATCCCGTGATTGATCCAATTATTTAGTGTTCCGTAGTGTTTCTTGAATATATCATAGCGCTCTTTTAGACTTTGTCTATGTTTTTTCTGAGACATACCTCCCACGAGATAACGTGCCACATATGTATTAATATATTGTGTTGTTTTAGCTTTTTTAGCAGCTCTTATTACCCAGTCGATATCCGCACTTAGTTGATACTTTAGATCGTATGGAGAAGTAATGTCACGCTTTATATATATTGCTTGATGGCAAATATTCATGCCAAACCGAAAAGACTGCCAGTCAAAAGTACTTGGAGCTTTATGACGCCTATCTCCAATGACATGATGTTGTTCGTCAATAAGTTTGGTATCACCATAGATGATATCGGCATTATTACCTTTCTCCACTACAGTTGCAATTGTATCTTTGTCATATAATGCGTCACCAGAATTCAAAAATAATACATAGTCACCTGTTGCCTGCTCCAACCCCTTGTTCATAGCATCATAAATACCTTCATCGCGTTCTGAAATACATGTGGTTATTCTATTCTTGTACTTTTTTATTACCTCTAATGTTCCATCAGTAGATTTGCCATCTATTACGATATATTCAATATTATTATAGGATTGGTCTAACACAGATAGAATCGTATATTCAATGTCTCGAACATTATTGTAAACAATAGTGATAATAGATATTTTGGGTGTTAGCACATTAATTATTTTTTCTTCCAAACTTTCTTTATGTAACGTATTACTCGATTTATTAAAGACCCTTTGCGGTGTTTGTAAAAATAACGAATTGCTTCGTATGCAGCTTCGTTTTCTACAATTTCGGTAGGGAAATACTTCACAGGATGTTCTGCTAATTCTACTTTATATACATTATCTTCATCAGAATGCGTACCGGAGCCATCTGTGCCAATATTTTGAATCATTGATTCACGAGGGTAGAGTACTAATCCATTTCTTTTAAAAACGGAGAGGTACCAGCGAATTGCCCATGAATTTATTTTGCCGTCTTTATATTGTTGTACTTGTCGCCAAAAATTCTCTGAATGATCAATACTAAATCTTTTAATATCCTCTGGTGTGAAGTCTTTTGTTAATACATTAATATCTTGCTCAAAATGTTGCCAAGCTCTATGCCATGTTGCCCAACCCCAGCTATTAGCAACCCGGAAGAAAAATGATTCTTCTAATTTTTCCGGATGTTCAACAGGATACATATAGCCGGATATTTCCATTACTTTATCATTGAATTGATAAGTTTTTAAGGCATCATTAAAGTATTGTAGCCCATATTCCGAAATTTCTAAGTCATCTTCTAGTACAATGGCGCGTCCATATTTTTTGATTACTTCGGATACGCCTTCAATGATGTTAGCGGCAAGTCCCATATTTGTATTACGCTCGATAATAGTGATACTTTTAAAACTCCATGGTTCTCTAATTATTGTTCGTACATGATTTACATGCTCAATACAGTTGACAGCTTTAGCTCCATCAGAAAAGATAAACAAATCAGATTCGTTAGCTAGTTTCGCCTTTTCTAAAGCAGATAGTACCTTGCGTGTATGTATAGGACGATTGTAGACAAATAGGAGTATAGGAGCAAGCATATCTATATGATAGTTTTTTATTAAGTGTATATTTTAAAATACTTTTTTCTAATCTATAGCAAATCTACAACCATTTTTATTGAGAATCTAAATAGAAAGTAATTGTATTTGTTTTATATGTGCTTTTTAAATTTTATCATCTTGCCTATCTGAGCTGTAAGTTCAAGTAATATTGTCGGGGTAAAAATTCTATTCAATAAGATATAAAAAATGATTGTGCTTGTAATATTTAGGATTAACTTAATGTATAAATTTGAAATAAAACTTAAGCAATAGTAACTTACAATGGCAGATAACGCCGCCAACAAAGCATATATAAAGATATCCTTAATCAAGGAGGTGAAGCTATAGGTAATATATTTTCTGACGAGGGTGTACCATATAAATATCCATAGGATCTGTAAGCTGCATACGGAAAGTAGCATGGTCTGTATACCGTAATTGCGGCTGAGTACTAGAGCTAGTGTTTGACATATTCCGAATGCAATGATACTCCACATATATACGGAAGATTTACCTTGGCTTAATATGAAATTCGATAATACAGAGGAGATCGCTAAAAATGCACCTCCTATACATAGTATTTGCAGGTAGTTGGAACTTTGAAGCCAATCTAAGCCTATTGTTATAAGAATAAATTCTTTAGAAACCAATGCAAGCCCAAACAAAGCAGGAAAAGCTAAAAAGGCAGTAAAGGAGAGGATTTTTCGAAAGACCCGTATTTGTCTATTTTGATCATCTCTTATTTGATTTAATGTAGGTTGTGTAACGCTATAAACCATGTTTGTAAGTACAGATTGTCCCATAAGCGACCATTTGGACGCTTGAGCAACGTACCCAACGTCAGTAGGGTTATAAAATCGTCCTAGAACTATAGTAAACACATGATTATTAATATTTATAAAGGTATTAGAAATAAAAATCTTACTACTGAAACCAAATATCTCTTTGATCGGATGCAGATTAATTATAAATGATGGACGAAAATCTGAAAAACACCAATACAGACAACTAGTAATGATAGTATATGCGATGGTTTGTAAAGCAAGTCCCCAATATGCGTAACCATTATAAGCTAATATAATACCTATAGTATTAGATATTACTAATGCTGACACATTAGTAATAGCACGGCTCTTAACTAGTAAGTTACGGAAGAGATAGGCATTGTGAGCGATACCAAAACTTCCGAACCAAAAACTTAAAAAAGCTAAACGGGAAAGATTTTTTAACTCTGGTGTTTTAAAATATAACGCTATATAGGGCGCACTAATAAACAAAATAATGTAGAGGATACTACTTAAAAATATAGAGCACCAAAAGACGGCATTATAATCCTGTTGTGTTACTTTTTCTTTATTGGTTAAACCATTCACAAAGCCACTCTCTTGAAAGGCAGATGCTATTACAGAAAATATGGTGATCATGGCAATCATACCATAGTCGGAAGGGCTGAGTAATCTGGCTAAGAATATACCAAATACAGCCCCTAAGATTTGTTGTAAACCATTTGAAAAACCTCCAACTAGAAATCCTTTAACTGCTTTAGATTTCAATGCATCACCTTGCTCTTCTTCCATTTGTTTAGTATGGCTTGTTTTATTTTGTTATATTACTTTAACGTTGTTTTCAAAGCTTTTCAAAATACTGTCCTTCGGGTTTAATTCTGTAACTAAATAACGAACCTCCTTTAAAGGAGCTACACGCATTTTCTTATTGGAATTTAATTTCTCTGCAATGCTAAGGATTGCTAAATTCTTCGAACATTTTATCATAGCTCGCTTTATTTGTACAACCTCCCAGTCGGAGTCCGTAATACCTTCTTCAATGGATAAACTATTTGTTCCTAATATACACAGGTCAACCTTTAAATCTGACAATTCATTAATTACTTGAGCTCCAGTCACGATATTAGTATTTCTTGATAATTTACCTCCCAATAAATTAACTTCAATATTTTCTTTTTCAGCAAGTTCTAAAGCTACTAAAGGACTAATGGTAAAAAACGTACATTGCAAATCACTTGGTATTACTCTTGCTAATTCAATCATAGTTGTTCCGCCTCCAATTAATACAGTCATACCATTTTGGAGTAAAGATATTGCTTTACTTGCAATTTCTTTTTTTGCTTCTTTAGCATAGACATTTCCTTCTTGAAATGGGAATTGGAAAGACTTTGATAATGCACCACCGTATACTTTGATTACTTTTCCATTTTCTGCGAGTTCGTTTAGGTCTCTTCGAATAGTATCTTCAGATACGTTGAGTTGTATACTTAAATCCGTTGATAATACTTTGTTATGTAAGTTTATTTGATGAATAATATACGCTTGTCTTTCCTCTTTTAACATAATTTGGTTTGATTATTATTTGATTTAGTCTTTATTATTAGTTTTTGTTACTCCTGCTTTGAATCTAGGTTTGAAACCAGCAGGTTTAGTTGGCGCTGATTTTGCTTGGTCAGGATCTTCATTTCCACTCGTGTTGCCTTCATTTACATCTGCGCTTTCCACAGGTTTTGTTATTCCTGCTTTGAATCTAGGTTTGAAACCAGCAGGTTTAGTTGATTCAGTATTTGCTTGATCCGGATTTTCATTTCCACTCGTGTTGCCTTCATTTACATCTGCGCTTTCCACAGGCTTTGTTACTCCTGCTTTGAATCTAGGTTTGAAACCAGCAGGTTTAGTTGACTCTGTTTTTACTTGGTCAGGATTATCATTTTCAATAATCTTTCCTTCATTGGAATCTGTGCTTTCAACAGACTTTGTTATTTTAGCTTTGAAATTAGGTGTAGAAGTTTTCTTTGTTTCTTTTTCTTCTATTACGTTCTCCTCTAGAAGAAATGATTTCCTTAATTTATTGAACCAAAATTTCTTTGTATGATCAAAGCTTTTCTCGCCCATTAATTGATAATGTGCTTTAAATTCATCATATAAGGGTTTATCCGCTATTTTAAGAGCGTCCAAATTTATTTTCTTTTTGCTGAAAAAATCTTCAAAACTTAGCATTATCAAAGGTAATGATTTGTTAATATATAAAAAAGGAGGGTAGAACCCTCCTTTAAACGTGATATTTTGCTTATTTATTATTCCATATTATGATAAACAGCTTGAACGTCATCGTCCTCCTCTATTTTATCAATCATTTTTAGTACATCTGCAGCTTCCTCTTCTGTCAATGTTGTATGTGATAAAGCTATACGTTCTAATTTAGCAGATTTTACTTCGATTCCTTTTTCTTCCAAAAGACGTTGCATATTTCCGAAGTCTTCGAAAGAGGTCTGTACAACTACAATGTCATTTCCTTCTTCGTCAGCTTCGATATATAGCTCTTCTAAGCCACCATCAATTAGCTCTAACTCTAACTCCTCCGTATCTAAATCTTCAGTTGCTGGAAATCTAAATATTGATTTACGATTGAAAATAAAGTCTAAAGAACCTGTCTTTCCTAAAGAACCGCCAGCTTTAGTGAAATAACTTCGAATATTTGCAACTGTACGGTTCGTGTTGTCTGTCGCTGTTTCGATTAGAACAGGTACTCCATGTGGGCCATATCCTTCATAAACATACTCTTCATATCCTTTTGCATCTTTTTCAGAAGCTCTTTTTATTGCTGCTTCAACACGGTCTTTAGGCATGTTGACTGCTTTAGCATTTTGAATTGCTGTGCGTAATCTAGAGTTATTTTCTGGGTGAGTACCGCCTTCTTTTACAGCGATAGCAATCTCTTTACCTAAGCGTGTAAATTGAATTGCCATTTTAGCCCAGCGTTTAAACTTTCTTTCTTTCCTGAATTCGAATGCTCTACCCATTTTCTTATTATTTAGTTGTTTTTAAGATTCTCAATCATGTCTTTGGTCATGGTTGTCAAATCATATTTTATTTCCCAATTCCAGTCTTCTCGCGCATATTCATCATCAATGCTTTGAGGCCAAGAGTCAGCAATAGCTTGTCTAGGATCCCCTTGCGAATAAGACATCTCAAAATTAGGAAGAATTTTTTTAACTTCTTGTGCTATTTCTGTAGGAGTAAAAGAAATACCCGCTAAGTTATAGCTAGAACGTATACGTAATTTTTCGGCAGGAGCATCCATGAGTTGAATGGTGGCACGTACAGCGTCATCCATATACATCATAGGTAATGCTGTATTTTCGCTCAAGAAGCTTTCATAACGCCCTTTAGCAAGTGCTTCAAAAAAGATATGTACAGCATAGTCAGTTGTACCACCTCCTGGAGCAGTTTTCCAAGAAATAATGCCTGGATAACGAATACTACGAATGTCTAAATTGTATTTTTCTGTATAATATTCGCACAGACGTTCGCCAGCTAATTTACTAATACCGTATATACTATTAGGGTCCATTACGCAATATTGAGGCGTATTTACTTTAGGCGAATGAGGGCCAAATACGGCAATAGAACTTGGCCAAAATACTTTCTTAATACCTAATTCTACACAAAGGTTTAATACGTTTAGAAGACCATTCATATTAAGGTCCCAAGCTTTCAAAGGATACTGTTCTCCAGTAGCAGAAAGCATAGCTGCTAATAGATATACTTGAGTAGGTTTATGTTTTTCGAAAAGTAATTTTAAAGCCTCTTTGTCTAAAACATTGATTGCTTCGAATATCTCTCCTTCACCTAAGTTTTTAGGTTCGCGAATATCTGAGGTAATTACATTTGATACACCGAATTTGGCGCGTAGGGCAACGGCTAATTCTGAGCCTATTTGTCCATTTGATCCTAGTAGTACAATCGTTTCTGTCATGATGAACAAAGATACTTTTTTTATCCTGTTTTTGTCAATAGCATAGTCTTTTAGAGGCGAGATTAAGCAGGTAATCTGATAACTTCAATCCTGTTTAATACGCCTTAATTGAACCTTTCAATGGATTAAATTTTAATTATTTAGACTATGTTTTTTTTGATTATTGCGTTTTCTGTACGAATCAATCGGTTGAGTTATTTTAAGATTATTTTAATGTTTATGTATTTAATTCTTTTATGTTGTGATGAGCTTTCATTTTTTCATAAGTAATATTTGATAAATTTTTTTTCTTTTTTTTTGCTATTAACCTAATTCAGCCCTTTATTGATAAGAAATAATTCAAGCTGTATTTGTGAAATTTATAATTTTATAGATTTATTATGTGTTTTTTGACATTTTAATGTTTTATAATTGTGAATAATGTAAAAATATTTATAGAATCTAGTTTAATATTCATTATGTTTGAGTAATAGAAATAAATAATTCAATTTAAACATATTTTAAAAGATGAAAGTAGCAGTAGTTGGCGCGACTGGTTTAGTTGGGTCAGAGATGTTGACAGTTTTAGCGGAAAGAAACTTTCCTGTAACGGAATTAATTCCTGTAGCTTCTGAGAGAAGTAAGGGCAAGGAAGTGGAGTTTAAGGGTAAGAAGTATAAGATTGTAACGCCTCTAGAAGCTATTGCTTTAAGTCCTGCTGTGGCGTTATTCTCAGCAGGTGGAGATTTATCCAAAGAACTTGCTCCATTATATGCTGAGGCGGGTATTACAGTTATTGATAACTCTTCGGCTTGGCGTATGGACCCTACCAAAAAATTAGTGGTTCCTGAGGTCAATGGTGATGTATTAACAGCGGAAGATAAAATTATTGCTAATCCAAATTGTTCTACCACGCAAATGGTGGTAGCATTGAAGCCTCTACATGAAAAGTATAAGATTAAGAGGGTGGTTGTTTCAACTTATCAATCTGTTACTGGTACAGGTGTTAAAGCAGTGCAACAACTTAATGATGAGCGTGCTGGTATAGAAGGTGAAAAGGCTTATCCATATACAATTGATTTGAATGTTATTCCTCATATCGATGTTTTTCAAGAAAATGGATATACAAAAGAGGAGATGAAAATGATTTTAGAAACAAATAAAATTCTAGGAGACGATTCTATTAAGGTTACAGCTACTACTGTTCGCATTCCTGTAATCGGAGGTCACTCAGAATCTGTAAATATTGAATTTGAAAATGATTTTGATTTGAATGAATTACGTGAAGCGCTTCGTAATCAAGAAGGGATTATAGTTATTGATAACCCTGCTAATTTAGAATATCCAATGCCTCGCGATGCTCATGGTAAAGATGATGTTTTTGTAGGAAGAATACGTCGAGATGAGTCTCAGCCCAAAACAGTTAATATGTGGATTGTTGCTGATAATTTGAGAAAAGGTGCAGCCACTAATACCGTACAAATTGCCGAGTATTTGTTAAAGAATAGTTTAATTTAGTCTTTAACAGTACACCAATAAAAATGGAGGGTAGGTATTTTTGCTACCCTCCATTTTTATTGGTGTAGTTTTTGCTATATTGTAATAATTTAAATTACCAATAGAATTGTAAACACTATGTTATTGAATATGAAGAAAAATAATACGGCTTCACGGAGTTTATTTAATTTGATGATCCTTAATCTTTTCATGATCATAATAGTAGCTGTAATATGTTACTTTACCTTTTGATTCTAAAGGATATTATAAATAAAGAAGTCCTAGTAATATTATTACTAGGACTTCTTTATTTATAATAGTATATTTTAATTAATTATCTGACTGGAGTGAAAATCCATGTATCATCAAATTTGTAAGAACCATTTGCTCCTGTTGTAAGGTAACCTTTACCACTGATTGAGTAAGATACAGCACCTTCACGAGCATTTTGAATCAAAGCTTGGTGTTTGTCTACCCATTCATTAGTAGATGGATCATACTTCCATGTAGTGTTTAATACCGCACCTTTTTTACCACCTACAACATAGCCATAATTTCCAATTACAAATGTTGATGCAGCTTGACGAGTTAAATCATATGTCGCATCAGTATTTTTTAAAGGAGCCGCTTCTTTGAAGTTTTCTCCATCAAATGAATAAAAATCTTCTGGGTACTGATTGTTATCAAATCCACCTCCAATATATGCCTTATTACCAATAACAAATGCAAATGCGTTAACGCGTTTGTTTTGGAATGGTGTATTTACAACAGTCCAAGTATCAGTCTTAGGATCGTATTTGTAAAAATCTTTAAGTGTTTTTTGCGTCTTAGTTGCTCCAGTACCTACATATCCATAACCATTTAATGTAAATGCTACTGCTCCATAACGCGCTTCTCCAGGAAAATCTGCTATTTGAGACCATTCTTTAGTAGCTGGATCGTATTTCCAAAAATCAGATAATACATCAGTTCCATTGAAACCTGTACCAATATAACCCTTCCCATCAACAGAAAAGCCTACTGCACCATTTCTAGCTTCGCCGCCAAAGTCAGGTAACTTCGTCCATATATTATTATTAAATGACCAAGCATCTTTAACACGTTCATTAGTTGATAAAATACCAGTAGCTAAATAACCTGTGTTTTCAATTTGAAAAGATGCTGCAAAACTTCTAGGATCACCATCAAAAGCAGAACCTTTAGTCCATTCAGTTGGACCATTATCTGAAGAATCGCTGTCATCACTTTTCTTACAAGAGTTGAATGCTGTTAGTGTAAGAGCGCCGGCTACTAATAAACACAGCCAATTTTTCTTAATCATAAATTATTTAAATTTAGTATATACGATGTTTAATTTTATTTTTGGTTTGCCATTCTCAGTAGCTAATAAAGCGGCATTGCTGCTGTTAAATAAAGCTGGAGATGATGATGATAGTAATAAGGATGTACCTTGATATAAAGGTGTGTTTACCTTGTTTACGTAGTCAATTAAATTGAATGAGTACGAGGTATTTACGCCAGTCTCACTACCCATTACTAATGAAGCATTTTGTATAGTATTTGAAAAAGGACTCGTAATATAAGATACTGGTACGCCATTTTTGTTTTGAACTAATAGCATCAAAGCATTAGGATTCGGATAATATCCATAATTTCTGCCTGTCGTTTCTACGATAAGCTCAATCTTATTTATTGCTATATCTTTATTGTTCATGAACTCATTTAACGAAGGAATGTCTATTTTCGCGACAACACCTGCGCCAGCTTGAATCAATACTTGACCATTCGTTACGTCACTTTCTAATGTTCTATTTTGTTGATTATCCAAAGTTGCAAAAGGAGTGCCTGAACGATCGTAAGTAATGTTATTAAATTGGTAAGCTTTTGAAGCAGTAACTAAACTCTTTACACCTGTTTTCTTAAATCCATCAGATCCAATATACGAATAATTCAGATTAACATAAATTGAATCACTAAGACCTAGCATAACGGTGTTGTTATTATCAGGTATTAAAACTATGCCCTTTAAGTAGTTGATCAAAGATTCATTGGTATTTACATTATAATCGTTTGATACTACTTTGTCGAATAGGTCTTTCCCAAAATTATAATCCAACTTAACCGAAATACTATCCATGCTTTTTACAAGGGGTTTGAAATTTAATTTTCCTAGAGCTGTACTTTCATAGCTGAAAGATTGGTTATTAAAAATTGTTGGACCCGTAACGTAAATCGGAGTATTAAAATTGTCAATTGAATTGGTTATATCAGTAGTTTTTATTTCCTCAGTTACACGGTGAACAGCAATTTGTTGATTTTTGGTTGTATCGCCATAATAATACCTATCTTGTGCAGGTCTTAATATTACATTTACCGAGTCAAATATAGCTTCTGATGGAATATCATTGTTTAATGATTCAAATAATAACCTTGTATAAGATGAGGAGCTGATTGCACCAATATTTTCTTGAAAAGCTCTACCAATTAGTACTCTTCCAGTGCCAGTTGATGGTAAGTTAAGTAATTGATGAGTAGCCGTAAATACGGTCATTGAATCCATAGTAATTACTCCTATGTTTTCATCAGCTCGACCAAGGGATATACTGGTGTCTTTATCACAACTATAAAATGTAGTCGTTCCTAACAGTAATGCGCAAATACAAAATAATCTAAAGTGTAATAATTGACCCATATATATTCGTTACTATGCAAATGTAAGTAATACCAACTGTTAATATGTGTTATAAATTGTTAAATATCTCTTACAGTAATTTGTGGAGCAAATCTAAGAATTTAAATTTGTTTTAATCATGTTAAAAAAGTTTAAAATATTGATGCTTATTATTATCTTTTCGTTGATAGGTATAGTAAGCATAATTTCTATTTGGCTGTATGGAAGTTATAACGACAGACTAGAAATTGTAACAAATGAAGTGGAGCGCAGTTTGTCCAGTAGTGTTCAACGGTATTACGAAAACCACGAAACGACTATACACCAATATCAACGCCAAAATTATAGAAGCCTTATTGAAAGTGAGTTTATTAATGATTTAATTACACTCTACCCCAACGTAGACTCTGCAGAGGTTAAAGGACTAATGGATGATTTTTGGAAAGCCCGGCATAATCATTATCATAATTTAAAAGGAAAAACCGATAGTTCTAAATATTTACTTCCGTTATTTGTTTTACAACAAATTAATTTTGATGCCCCTGCTTTAGCAGAGATTGATAGTCTTGTAGCACTTTCATTGCATGAAAAAGGCATATTAGTTGATGTTAAAGTAATAATGGAACAGAAGAAAGATTGGCCTCGCGGACGGCGCAAAATTTTTGTGGATTCACAAGGTATGATAAATACCAGACCAATTCTAGTTAATCCTCATACCGGTAATTATTTAAATGGCAAATTTGCCCCTCCCGTAGTTTATATTCTTTTAAAAATGATTTGGCAGATCACTATAGCTTTTTTAATGATTATTGGAGTTATTGGAGCCTTTATTTATTTGTTGGTGACCATTAATCGACAGGCCAAATCGGCTATATTACGTAAATCATTTGTTAATAATATGACACATGAGTTAAAAACTCCTGTGTCTACTGTGGTGGCAGCTATTGAAGCTGTGCAGCGTTATGGCGCCAAGGACGATAAAGAGAAAATGCAGCGGTATTTAAAAATTTCGCAGAAAGAATTGAGTCATTTAACTGGTTTAATAGAAAGGGTCTTACAGCTTAATGTGGATGAAGTTAATGGTATTGTGTTAGATCGCTCAAAAGTTAATATGATTTTGCTCTTGACAGATCTCATTGAGCTTACGCAGTTGGGAGCAGTTAAAGAAGTGAATTTTGATTTGCAATATGAGGAGAAAGATTCTTATTTTATTGATGCTGATCTCTCGCTTCTCCGCAATGTGTTTAGTAATCTTTTTGATAATGCAATAAAGTATTCCGAAGGAAAGGTTAAAGTTGAAGTTCGATTATTTAAGAAGGATAATTTTCTTTTTGTTCAAGTTCGAGATTTTGGCATTGGTATTTCTTCTAACTATCATAAAGAAGTTTTTGATATGTTTTTTAGGGTTCCTCATGGCGATCTTCACCCTGTAAAGGGGTCGGGGCTGGGACTAGCTTATGTCAAACAGGTGGTTGAGCAGCATGGAGGAACTATCTCTTTGAAAAGTGATGTCGGACAGGGAGCTATTTTTACTATTATTTTACCAGTGGAACTATGATAAAAGTATTGTATGTTGAAGATGAAGTTAATTTGGCGCTAATAGTTTCTGATAGCTTAGAAGATAGCGGTTTCGAAGTCATTCATAGAGAGAATGGGTTCGATGCCTTAGCCGTGTTCAAACGCGACAAACCAGATGTTATTGTTATGGATATCATGATGCCTATGATGGATGGTTATACACTTGCTACTGAGGTAAGAAGAATAGATCCACAAGTTCCAATTATTTTTTTGTCTGCTTTAACACAGGCTGAAGATGTAGTGAAAGGATTTCATATAGGAGCGAATGATTATATCAGGAAGCCATTTAAAGTTGAGGAGCTGGTCGTAAGAATAGAGGCATTGACGAAAAGAGCTATGCGATCTACGGCTATGATTTATAATATTGGCGACTACGTCTTGGATACTAATCGCAATCTTTTGAGCCACGGATCTATTATTGAGCGTCTTTCATTTAGAGAGACAGAATTGATTAGACGCCTTTATGAGAATAAAGAGGTAGTAGTTCCAAGAGAGGAAATTATCAAGACCTATTGGAAAGATGATACTTATTTTACAGGACGTAGTTTAGATGTATTTATTAGTCGTATACGCAAGTATTTTGTAAAAGATGATCGAATTAGGATTACAAATGTGAGAGGTGTGGGTTATATTATGAAAATATCGTAATTTTTCAACTATGAAAGCTTTAGTTATTGTTGATATTCAGAATGATTTTCTACCAGGGGGTAGCCTTTCTGTTGATTTTGGCGATGAGATAATTGATTTGATAAATGGTATACAGTCGCGCTATAATATTGTTGTAGCTACCCAAGATTGGCACCCTTTGGATCATCAAAGTTTTGCGTCAAATCATGTCGATGGGGTAGTTTTTACGACTACTTTAGTAAATGGTATTGATCAGGTGCTTTGGCCAGATCATTGTGTTCAAGGTTCGTATGGAGCGGAGTTGTCTTCAAAGTTAAAACAACATCACATTCAGGCTGTATTTAGGAAAGGAATGGATATCAGAGTAGACAGTTATTCAGGTTTTTTTGACAATGGACGTTTACGATCGACGGGATTAGATGGTTTTCTCAAAGAACAAGGCGTGAGAGAGGTTCACATATGTGGTTTGGCAGCAGATTTTTGCGTCTTTTATACCGCAATGGATGCTTTAGAGCTGGGTTACAAAACGGCAATTGTTTCTAAGGGAACCAAACCTATCGATAAAGATATGTATAGAAATAAGAAAGAATTATTTATTCAACAGGGAGGAACATTTGTCTAAACCCTCAGATGAATACTGATTTTAATTCAATTCTTATGGTGTGTAAAATGTACACTTATATTGATCATTTATCTGTAAGTTTCCTTTTATTTTAATAGTTTTGTGATACTTTTTATGCCAATTATTCTTGGTCTTAAAATAAATATATTTGCAGTTGTCGATAGTATTAATGATTTATGAAGGAAACCTCGGTTAGTAGAAAGGAAAGGATTTTGCAAAAAGCTTTAAGTTTATTTGCTCAGAATGGCTATGCTGATACTTCTACCAAAGAAATTTCATTACATGCGGGAGTTTCTGAAGCATTAATATT